>NZ_JAAZQW010000059.1:0-10189 GCF_012371415.1 Acinetobacter sp. A3 | reverse complement strand
AGCTAACAAAGGAAAGCCACCTCTAATGGCTGCTTAACCTCTACTTTTAACTTCGGTTATTTATGGGAGGATTACCATAGTACTTACGAACATCTACACACAAAACACGGATTTGCTCGCGCTCATCGCTCCTGAGTCTGGCTCGAGTCATCTGTTCCTCTATAGCACGATTAGAATCTAGCCCCAAATAATAACGCTCTGTCACATAATCATGCGCAGTGGCTTGTTTCAGGCTTTTGGCAGAAATATTAAAACTGAATAAAGCCAATACACAGAATCCTGAAATTTTAATAGTGCTATGCAGCAAATGTTTTAACTTCATAACTGTGGATGCTCCGTTGGTAGTCGATTCCAAAACCAATGAATACGGCCTTGTGTATCAAGCAAAGTATGTGTCTTAATCTGCTCATGCATGACATTACTACCCCAGCAGGCATTTGCACTATTTCGGTTGTTATGCAGAAATATTTTTTCAGTCGTATCATCAATTTTTTGTGGTGCAATATAGACTGCATAGCCCGCAGGAATCCATAAATCTGCCACGACTAAAGTTTGCTGTTTGGTGTCATATATCCCAACAGAAATCACTAAGTCCAAATAAGGGTCGCAGGAAACAAACAAATGCGGAAAATTATGTCCTTCTAAATCTGTGCAAATTGTAGGAAATAAAGTCCGATCTTGCCCTGAAGGTGCTGTGTCTAAATATGGATTGGCATAGGCTGCAAATTTTCCGTATTTGTATTCACAATAACTGACGATGTCGTACTGATTTTCAATCTTGATACTTTTGCCTTGTCCAATCAAATGCATACCAAAAGCTGCTGCCAATTCTGGTGTGATTTTGAAAGGTTGATAAACAATTGATTGTGTAACCTCAGGAAAATCAAGTTCTGTGATCACACCCCATTTGGTTTTTTTCTGATTTTTTGCTCGAACCCGAATGGGTGCTAAACAACTTAAATCAGCTGCTGTCACAGCTTCTCTCTTAAGCAAAGTTCTCTGAATTCTTTTATTCAGTGCGGTGAAATGTGGCTTGCCCCGTTCATTAAAAAAATACGGTGTCGCGCTTAAATCCACCGTAATTTCATCGACCATCTCATTCAACAGCATGCGTGAAAAATAAGTCCCCGTATCTACACGCTGATCTGTGTTTTCTTTTTTCATTTTGCTTTCTTTTAAATGACTCAATTCATTTGAAAACCCAGCTTATAAAGCTAGGAGTTGGTTATTTCATTTGATTTAACATATTTTTTGCGCCTGCATGATTATAATTTTTGGCTAAATTCTGCAAAATACGCTTGGCTTGCACTTCCGCGTTTGGAAAACGACTACGATAACTTGACACACTGGTTAAACAACGTGCCACCAGCATGCCAGATTCTGTATAAATACGTGTTCCTTCTGCTCCTTGTAATTTGCCATAGTTGTAGGCACGTTGTGCATTGTTGCAGGCATTGACCTGATTACGACCACTATTGATGTCTCGACGTGCTGCGACATATAAACGCATTTGTTGCTGCTGTGGGGTTTCTACAACACGTGCGGCAGTTTTAGCAGGTAGGCTCAGAACTTCTTTCTTTTCCTCAGACTTTTCTTTTTCTTCTACCTTTTTGTTGCTACTACTTGCTTTAGCGGGCGTTGTTGTGGCCTTGGTTGTTTTGGAAGTGCTTGCGGCACGGTAAAAACGGCGTGCTTCGTCTTCAGTCATCATTTTTGTGAGTAAACTCACCACACGGGCTTCACCACGTTGTTCAAGTTTTCTTTCAGTAACAGGCTCAATTGAAACAATCCAACTTCCACCCTGACTACGTACACAACGGTAAGCACCAATGCCCTGTTTGACATCTCTATAGGTATTGAGTAGCTTTTTCGACCATGCATTTTTGACGAGGCTCATGGAGCTTTTGTAGGCAAGCGTTAAACGTCCATTTTGCGACTGGCAATAGCTGCCCATATATTTACGCGGCACCATAGATTCAGCAGGTTGATCTTTACGCTGCGGTCCCCAATAGTAGACATATTCTTTGGCAGCACCACTGGGCTGATTTAAATTTTTCTGAACAATCAGTTCTTGGGGAGATGCAAAATGCTTAACCGAATTTGGGCTAAATTGATCAACTGTTGTGCAACCAAATAAGAGGCTGCCAATCCCACCCATCAAAAGTATTTTTTTGCAGGTCACGTCTCAATTCTCAATTGTTTTTATATGAATGAAAATATATGAATTGGCTGAAAATAACAAATCCAACACATTGTTTTTATGGTCGATTAATCTTGAATTAAGTTGAGCTAAGTTAAATATTTTGAGCAAAAAATACAACCCATCACAGTTTTTTATAATTTTGTGCCACAACACCTGTATTATTTTCATACATTTGTTCAGATAAGTGCACAGCATTTCTGCGACTTATCTGAACAGGTCTAGAGCTACATCATTATTGATCTAAGGTCGATTCAAAAGCCTTTAAACGCTTATAGATAGATAAAAGCTCAATAATGGTTGGCCAAGATGCAATCAGATACTGAAATGATTCACGTACTTTGCCAAATACGTTGGAAATTTGCATCATCAAACCTAAAGTAATTGCACCTGCGGCAATACTTGGGAATAACACAAATAAACCGTAAATATTGTCCAATTGCATGTACCAAATGCGTACCAAGTTAAAATAGGCATAGTGGAAATATAAACGGAAATAGTTAAAACGTACTTTGCTAAACAATTCTTTTAAACTGAGTGGGTCAGCACGTTCGGCATGATCTTCACCATAAACCAATTCTTTACGATAAGCCGCCTCAACTTTCTGGTTATTAAATTCCAGACCTGGTAACTTCGCACCCACCACAATTAACACCAATGTACCAAATACCGCCCACCCCACTGCAGCCCAAACCAGCGCATAAGGAATTTCCCCCACTATAGGCAATGCTTTGACATGCACAGACAAGCTGAATAAAACAGGTAAAAAGGCCAATAAAGTCATAAAGGCTTCTACCAGATTGACTCCTAAAGTTTCCATGGTTCTAGCAAAACGCATGGTGTCTTCTTGAATACGTTGTGATGCCCCTTCAATATGACGTAATTTTTCCCAGTGTGCCGTGTAAAAATTATTCATGGCTGTACGCCAACGGAACACATAGTGACTCACAAAAAATAGATTAAAGACCATTAAGGTCACAGCCACCATCGCCACATACAAAAAGGTCAAAACACCTGCATAGAGTTCATTGACATCGCCCCCGCCATTGCTCAGCATTTTTTGAATCAGATCATAGAATGGGTTGTACCAAGCATTCACCACCACATTGACTTGAACGCCAAACCAAATATTGAACAAAATAAAGGCTGAACCCCATACAGACCAACGCTGCCATGGGTGATTTGCTTTAGTTTTCCAGAAAATGGCAAACAGCGTCGTTGCCACAAAAAACCACAGATAAAACCATAAAAAAGCAGGTGACCAAAAACGGCTGACACCAATGGGTAATTCGGCCTCTGCATATCCTTCAGGAAAGCCAATCCAGCTTCCCCATGCACTACCGCCCGAATACCATAAAGCGAGGTTGATACTAAACCACAGCAACAGTGAAATAAAAAACCATTTTGGATTTGGAAAAAATGACTTAAACATGCAGACAAAAAGCCTTTATTTTTTAATTTGGAATGTAAAACCCAGTGCCTTCACCACTTAAAAAAGCGTGAATGGATACTTTAACTTTTATACTTTATACGCTGTTTTTTCAGCAATAATTTTATTTTTATACTGAAAACTGTAAATTTCATCAATCGGCTATATTTTACTGCGCTGTTCATTTGCCATTCATCTAAGAAATTACATCAAATTTCAATTTCTTATATTTTTAAAATGTCAAATTATGAAGTATTGGGCAAATTTATTGCGATTTTTTGACCAACAATTCAAGTACAAAATATTTAACCCGACACAAATTTACGATTTTGTGTAGATTATTCATCAATTTACTATATAATACAGTTGATTAAAAATAACTCATTTAGGGTGCGGTATGGAATCTCCAACAGAAAACATTGCTATTGAGCTACTTGAACCTATTGTTCTACGTAAAGAAAACTGCGCACCAATTGAATTCGAGCAAGGTACAATTTTAAAAGTTTTATTGGTTAATCCTAACTCCTACTTGGTTACCGTAGACGACGAATTTAACTTTACTGTCTCTTTAGAAGATGAAAATAAGGTGTGGCGTAAACTTTAATTACTGAGTCGCCACAAACTTTAATGATTGAATGTACGCAAAGCACATTCAATCATTAGATAAAGCTTGATAAATACGCTACTGCTTTCATGGCTTATAAAAACTAAACTTTCATTACACCTATCAATCACAGCATCCTTTTAATTTTTCAGAAGTCCACTTCGGGTATGGCTCTCTGAAAATGTTGCCTAAGATTCAGTTTTCAATCCTCTGTATATCATTGTAGATTTTGCAACAATCTCATCAAAATCACCTTTATATTGGGCAAAATGAGATAAAAATTAGCTTTAAATTTTCATCTTATTTTCTCTATAAAAATCAATAAAATATACCAATTAATCAAACCAAAACAACAACAGCAATGACTTTAAATTCACTTTTACAACTAAGCAAAACCAAAATTAATCAAAAATTATGATAAGATCATGCTTCTTGTAAAACACATTTTTTTATAAAGATGAATTGCTTAAGCAATTTTTACTGTCTTTTGTGTATTTTATTTTTCTATTTTTTTAATTCACATCCTATTTTGACAGGGTCTACCTGATCTCTAAATTTAGGATTGTATTTGCTTATTTTAATAATGCGGATATTTAAAAATCCTGAATTGTGACACTCAAAATTGGAGAGGTAATTAAGAACTCAAAACTAATGGAGATAGCAATGGATCGAATTGCAATTATTGGCGCTGGTCCAAGCGGCATGGCCCAATTAAGAGCGTTTCAGTCAGCAAAGGCCAAAGGTCTACAAGTTCCTGAAATTGTATGTTTCGAAAAACAAAATGATTGGGGTGGACTCTGGAACTATACTTGGCGCACAGGTATAGATGAACATGGTGAACCTGTCCACGGCAGCATGTACCGTTATTTATGGTCAAATGGCCCTAAAGAAGCGCTAGAATTTGCCGATTATACTTTTGATGAACACTTCAAAAAACCAATCGCGTCTTATCCGCCACGTGCAGTACTGTGGGATTATATTCAAGGTCGTGCAGAAAAAGCACAGGTGAAAGACTTAGTCCGCTTTAATACCGCCGTTCAGCATATTCATTATGATGATGCGACGCAAAAATTTACGGTTGATGTCGAAGATTACGCACAGCAACGTCATTATTCAGAACAGTTTGATTATGTTGTGGTGGCCTCTGGGCACTTTTCTACCCCGCGTGTCCCTGTTTATGAAGGCTTTGATCAATTCCATGGTCGTATTTTACACGCGCATGATTTCCGTGATGCACTGGAATTTAAAGGTAAATCAGTGCTGTTGGTGGGCAGCAGCTACTCTGCCGAAGACATTGGTTCGCAATGTTATAAATACGGCGCCAAACAAATTTACAGTTGCTATCGCAGTAAAGCCATGGGCTTTAAGTGGCCCAAAAACTGGTCTGAAAAACCACAATTACTGCGTGTAGATGAAAATACTGCTTATTTTGGTGATGGAACATCGGCCAAAATTGATGCCATTATTTTATGTACGGGCTATTTACACCACTTCCCGTTTATTGAAGATGGCTTGCGCCTCAGAACGCATAACTGCCTTTATCCACTAGGTTTATATCAAGGTGTGGTTTGGGAAAAGAATCCTCGTTTGTTCTATTTAGGCATGCAAGATCAATGGTACACCTTCAATATGTTCGATGCGCAGGCATGGTTTGTCCGTGATGTGATTTTGGGCAAAATTGCGTTGCCAAGCATAGACGAAATGCAAAGCCATACCCAAACCTTGCATGAAAAAGAACAACGCTTAATGAGCGATGAACAATCTGCACGTTTTCAAGGGGATTACATCAAACGCCTGATTGCGCAGACCGACTATCCATCATTCAATATTGATGCAGTACATGATATTTTCATGCAATGGAAAAAGCATAAAAAAGAAAATATTATGGGCTTTAGAGATAAAGTCTATCGCTCAGTGATGACAGGAAAAATGGCTAAACCGCATCACACACCATGGTTATATGCACTAGATGATTCTTTGGAAAGTTATCTAGAAGATGAAGCTCAACGTGAGGCAATGTAAGGCTTAAACACAAAAAGCCATCACCCTAGACCGTAAAAAATCAAAAAAACCCCATACGTTATGCGCATGGGGTTTGTTGTTTAAGGATTTATCTAAATATCTAAACTTAATTGCTGTTCAAATTATAAATCTGACTTGGCACGTTTTAAGGCCTGTTGCCAACGCAGTAAATGCTCAGCCCGTTCTGCCTCTTTCATTTGAGGTTCAAACACTCGATCTAATTGCCAAGATGCCGAAATTTCAGATAGGTCAGAAAATACGCCTGCTCTTAAACCAGCCATAGCAGCAGCACCCCAAGCGGTAGATTCCAGCATTTTAGGACGCAACACAGGTACATTTAAAATATCGGCTTGGAATTGCATCAACATATCATTTTGACTGGCACCACCATCGACCCGCAATTCTTTCAGAGGATGATCTAAGTCCGACTGCATGGCGGTGAGTACATCTGACACTTGAAATGCAATAGATTCCAATGCCGCACGGGCAATGTGCGCCTTATTGGTACCACGTGACATGCCACATAAAAGTGCCCTTGCTTCGCTGTCCCAATGTGGCGCACCAAGCCCTGTAAATGCAGGGACTAACACAACACCATCGCTAGAAGTTACACTATTGGCGAGTTGTTCTACATCGCTACTTTTTTGAATAATCCCTAAACCATCCCGCAGCCATTGCACCACTGCCCCTGCCATAAAGACACTGCCTTCTAGGGCAAAATGGGTTTCATTTTGACATTGCCATGCCAGAGTGGTGAGTAACTTATTTTGGCTAAACTGCACCTGATTGCCTGTATTGAACAACATAAAACAGCCTGTACCGTAGGTATTTTTTGCTGTACCTACCTCAAAACAAGATTGTCCAAATAAAGCTGCTTGCTGATCACCCAAAATACCTGTGATTGGAATATTATCACCCAATAAGCCAGTTGCGGTGTCTGCAACATAACTGTCTGATGCAATAATTTTAGGTAAAACTGATGCTGGAATTTGAAACAGTTCCAGTAAGTCTTCATCCCAAGTTTGATGATGTAAGTTCATCAACATTGTTCTTGAAGCATTACTTGCCTCAATGACATGTTCAGCGCCTTGGGTTAAATTCCAGATTAACCAACTGTCGATGGTGCCAAAGGCCACATGCCCTTGTTGTGCCAAAATTTTCAGCCCATCGACATGCTCAAGTAACCAAACCAGTTTGCCTGCGCTAAAATACGGATCTATACGCAAACCTGTTTTTTCCTGAATCAATTGCATTTGGTTATTTTGAATGAGCTGATGACACCAGTCTGCAGCACGTCGATCTTGCCAGATAATTGCAGGGGCCAGTGGTTTTCCCGTGCGTTTATCCCACACTACAGTCGTTTCACGTTGGTTGGTCACGCCAATTGCACGAATATCTTTGGCTAAAATTCCTGCTGTAGCCAAAGCCTGTTGCACCACTGCAATTTGATTTGACCAGATTTCTTGGGCATCTTGCTCTACCCAGCCTGAATGTGGCGTCTGAATGTGGGTTTCACGTTGTGCTGTAGCCTGAACTTGTCCGTGTTCATTGAAAATAATAGCGCGACTGGAAGTCGTGCCTTGATCGAGTGCTAATAAATAACTCATATTTTTTATTGTGTTTGGCTTGAAAAATAAAATATTAGCGCAATTATGTAATTAAGCGCATTGAAATGTGTAATTGTGCAGAAAATACATCGTAATTTTTGCCAGCTATGCTATGATTGCGTTGTGATATGGGGGTGTTATTGGCTTCGACGCTGATGATGAAGCTCATAGATGCATGCCGAGAGCGCATTTTCTCTCGTAAATAAAATTTGCATTAAAATAGTCGCAAACGACGAATCTTACGCTCTAGCTGCCTAAGGGCAGCTTGTCCGCTTCACTGAATACTTGTGGTCAGTGAACCCGACTGAAGCGCACGCACACAAGTCCGTATAGAGCCAAGCCTCGGGGCTTTATACCAAACTTAGAGGATCGCACTTTTAACCCTGTTCGTCGGGTCTTTAAGTGTTAAAACAATAGACGATATCTAAGCATGTAGTATTCTCGAGTGTAGTGTTGGCGGACGCGGGTTCAACTCCCGCCACCTCCACCAAAATTCTTAAGTGTCATTCGTTCACATGATGACATATCAAACTAAAAGCCTTAACTATCAATAGTTAGGGCTTTTTTTATGCCTTTACATTCTGCATTATTCGTAAATATAGCATTGGATCATTTGTATGGTGCTTTGTATGTTTGAATTCGATTGTGTGTGACCATACACAGAAAAGGTTTATTGTGTTTAAAGAAGATATTTCAAAATTCCCTATGGCTGATACGGTTCTAAAAGCTTTAGAGACAAATAAGGCTGAAGAGCGTATTAACGACGGCGATAATTTATATTTTGTTATCAAAAATGATGGTAAAAAACGTTGGGAGTTCAGATATAAAAAGCCATCTACAGGAAAATGGACATTCATAGGTCTAGGATCATATCCCCAAGTGAGTGCAAAACTGGCAAGACAAAAAGCTAAGGAGGCTAGAAATCAACTTTCTGATGGGATTGATCCGAAAGATGCTAAAGATCAACAAAAACAAAATCAGATCCAAGAAAGTAGTGGTGAGTTTTTATTCCAAAAACTTGCTGAGGAATATTGTGCAAGTAAAACTTGGACAAATGATACCCGTGTTCGGAATGAAGGAGCATTAAGAAACCATGTCTATCCTCTTATGGGTAGCCGTGATTATCGAACAATTAAAAAAGTCGAATGGCTTGAGTTGTTTAAAACAGTTCAGAAAAAACTGCACCCTAAAACAAAGAAACCGATTATTGAGATGGGGCAACGTGTTTGTGCTTTATGCCGTGATATTTATGATTTAGCCGAAGTAACTGGTCGAATAGAGCAGAATCCAGTTGCTAATATTCATAAACATCTAGAGAAGCATATAAGTGTAAATATGCCTCATGTTTCTGAAAAAGAATTACCTGATCTTTTGGTTAAGGTTGTGAATTATCCAACGCGACAAACTGCAATTGGTTTACAGCTAGCATTAATGTTGGGTACTCGACCAAATGAAATTCGCCGTGCTGAATGGTCTGAATTCGATTTTGAAGAAAAATTATGGGTAATTCCTGCTCATAAAATGAAGAAGCGTGTTGAACATACAATTCCACTCTCATCTCAAGTTATTGAATTGTTAAATGAGTTAAAAGTTTACAGTGGTTCAAGCCCTTACTTATTTAGAGGGCGAAATTCAGGTAAAGAGCCTATCTCGAATGCAACATTGGGTAATGCTTTGAAAAAAATGGGCTATAACGGTAAGCAAACACCACATGGTTTTCGACATATTATGAGTACTGCATTGCGTGAGCGTGGTTTTCGACGTGAGTGGGTTGAATCAGCTTTGGCTCATAAGTTGGGTGGTGTGGAAGGTGTATACAACAAAGCATTATATTTGGAGCAACGTAGAAAGATGATGCAAATTTGGTCTGACTATTTAGATGCTTTAGCACATGGTAAATCATTTGAGTTTGATAATTTTGAAATGGATAAAATGATGGAATATTCTTGGAATGATATTGGTTTGGAAAAAAATAAATTCAATGCAAAACAACTAAGAGTGCTTCAGTCTTTTATTGAAGCTATGGTTCAAGATGATGATATGTCTGAAGAGGAGGCTGCATGATGTCTTATGTAGATTACGCCGTCGCTTTAGATGAAATATCAAAAATGACTAAACAGCAATGTAATGAATTTACCCTCTTACACTATGTTAAGAATGGTTTGTTGGATTTATACGTTAAATTAAATACAGAATTTGATTTATGTGAGTGTTCAATAGCAGAAGATTTAGCTTACTCGATCAAAAAACAATAGACTTCCGTCATAAATCAAAAAACGTACAATTTATTTGATCTTAAATTAATCAGCAAAATTATTTAATTCAAG
>NZ_JAAZQW010000058.1:0-10589 GCF_012371415.1 Acinetobacter sp. A3 | reverse complement strand
ACCGTCCAGAGTTGTGCAAGTGGTTAGGGCAAATTGTAGGTTTTATCTCTTTCACAGACTAAAAGTCTTAGGTCTATTACAAACTCTACAATTTGCATATAGTGGAAGCTAATCACTACAAGCTCCAAGATACAAGGTCTTTATAAAATCCGCTCATGCCCTTGCGACGCACTGCTTCTCATCCGAAAGAGAGAAAGGGCTTTTAATATCTCGTGGATTTAAATATCAATAGAACCATCATTTTTTGATTGATGAAAGAGATCTACTGAGTGTAAAGCTTTATTTGCGGTATCGAATAAAGCTTGCAGGATTCCCAGCAACGATAGCCCGTGCTTCGACATCTTTGGTGACCATACTGTCCATTCCGACAATGGCCTGATCTGCGATTTTAACGCCATCTTTAATACCGACATGTGCGCCGAGCCAGACATCCCGGCCAATTTCGATGCCTTGTGAGCGTACCGCTTGCTGATAAATTGGCTGTTCTAGCTGCATACCGTGATCAAATGCATACAGATGACAATACGCTGCGATACGCACCTGATCATGCAGTTTAATCCCCAGCCGGCCACCATCCAGAATACAGTGATGATTGATCGCCACTTCATTGCCAATGTCCAGTGGGCCATGCAGGGTGCAATCTGCGGCGATAAAGGTATTATCGCCAATGACGATCTTGCGTCCCGGTTCCGCAAAAATATGTGCCAGTGGTGAAATAAAACAGTTTTCACCAATCTCGACGGTTTCCATTTCCATCAGATAAGCCTGATATTCTTTTTGCCAAGCTTCTGCCCAGCCACGGTTTTTCGCCTTTAAGGACCAGTATAGCCAAGGCATATAGTTCAGGCGATGTTTATGCTGCTCACGATATTTCAGTAATGGATCTGCTTCAGTCATCTGTCGCTTCTTCTATGATTTTGAGCTGTTCACGGCCACGAGTCACATCCTGAATTTTTAAAGCAAAAGCTTCAATCTGATGCTTCTGCAACTGTGCCTGAACCTGAACGCCTTCGGCACTATAGTCTTCCTGATAATCGATTTGCTGCTGATTCAGTTCATACTGAAAAATGGCCCATTCATTAAACTGACAGAAAAATTGCACTTTTTTCTTTTCAATCAGTTCAATTTTGTCTGCCAGCAGCAAGCATTGTCCAGCGCAGCCGCCATAGGCACGAACCAAACCTCCGGTGCCGAGTTTAATCCCGCCATACCAGCGATTGACCAGCACCAGTACATTGCTCAGTTCATTACCTTCAATGGTGGCGAGAATCGGGCGCCCCGCAGTGCCTGAAGGTTCACCATCATCATTAAAGCGCACCTGATGGCCAATTTTCCAGGCCCAGCATTGATGTGTGGTACTTGGATCACGATAAACGTCCAGAAAATCTTTGACCTGCTGTTCATTTTCTACAGGGGTCGCAAATGCCTGAAATCGGCTTTTTTTGATGTCTTCCTCAAAACTGACCAGGCTGGCAAGCGTATATGGCATAACTTCAGGCTTTAAAATCGAACCCTGGCAGTATACCTGCTTTACTTCAACAAATAAAAAGCCTCTCCATGGAGAGGCCCGATTTGACTCGATTGTTTGACTCAATGGCCTGAAAAGATTAGCGTTCCCGCAAGGCTTCTTTGGCCTTGTTGAATGGCTTGATCAGATAATCCATGACAGTTTTTGAACCGGTGCGAATGTCTACCGTGGCCACCATACCTGGGGTGATATTAAACTCCTGACCCGCATTATTATTCAGTTTGTCACTCTCCGTGCGAATATAGACCCGGTAATAGAACTGATCCTGCTTGACTTCATCACGGATGGTGTCTGGTGAAATCATCGCAACTTTACCATTCAACCCACCATAGATTGAATAATCATATGCTGTAATTTTAACCAGTGCCTCCTGATCTGGACGAATAAAGGCAATATCACGTGGTGAAATCCGCGCTTCAACCAGTAGTTTTTCGTCGAGTGGCACGATGGTCATCAACTTGCCATTTTGTGGAATCACGCCGCCCAAGGTCATCACATCAATTTCTTTTACGATACCGCGTACCGGTGATTTAAAAATAGTCCGGCTCAACGTATCTGACTTTCCGCGTACCACCTGCTGCTGAGTTTCCACATCGGTATTGGCTTTGGACAGCTCTTCCCGCGCACTCACATAATATTGATTACGAATATCATTCATTTGATTACGCAGGTCGTTGGCTTCACGTTTTAAGCGTAGTACTTCAACCTCACTGGCTGCCCCTTTAGCCACCAGTGGTGCTGTCATTTCCAGCTCTTGCTGTACCAGTACCAAGGCCTGTTCTAGACCGGCCACGGATTCCTCCAGATTGGCACGACGTGACTGATACAGTGCCGTTTCTTCTTTCACCAGTTTTGGGTATTTCAAGACTTCTTCGGGAAATACCAATGGCGTACCGCTCACTTCCGCGCGTAAGCGAGCTGAGGTCGCACGTGATGAAATCAGTAAGGATTCAGATTCACCGACATTGGATTCAAAACGGGTCGGGTCAAGCTGAGCCAACACTTGGCCGCGCTCTACAATTTCACCTTCTCTAACATTGAGTGTGGTCAAAATACCGCCTTCTAAAGACTGAACCACCTGCTCTTTAGAAGATGGAATCACTTTACCCATACCGGTAGAGACTTCTTCCAAGCTAAATAACCAGGCCCAGATCAGCAATACCAATAAACCAATGCCGACAATCCAGATAATGACACTCGATTTAGGTAAAGGTGGTTCCTGAAAGCTGACTTTGCTTGAACGTTTTAGTTCTTTGAGTTCACTCATGCACTTGCTCCAACAACCCGCTTATTGCCACCCTGTGACTGATTCAGGATCTGATCTCGTGGACCATCCATGACAATTTTCCCATCATTCACCACAAGAATACGATCCACCAGTTCCAGTACCGCACGGCGATGCGTCGCAACCACCATGGTACGATGGCTCAAATAACTTTTAAGATGATCAATCAACTGCTTTTCTGACACATCATCAATCGCAGCAGTAGGTTCATCTAGCAGTAGAATTTTCGGTTGACGGATCAATAACCGTGTTAACAACAGCGCCTGACGCTGACCGCCAGAAAAACCAACACCACCTTCCAGAATGATATGATCCAGACCTTCTTTTTTCTCCTGCACAAAAGCGAATGCACCGGTGATTTGCAATGCTTCCAGAATTTGCTGATCGGTGGCCAAGGGCGCACCCAGGCTGAGATTTTCACGAATCGAACCATAAAACAGCTGCGAGTTCTGATTCAGCAAGCCCATATCACGACGTACATCTGAAGGATCAATCAGGGTCAGGTCAATACCATCCAGCTTGACCTTGCCCTGTAACGGTGTCTGCATACCAGACAAGAGCTGCAACAAGGTTGATTTCCCGGCACCGTTACGGCCCAGAATCGCAATCTTTTCACCCGGTTTGATTTCAAGCTTTGGAATCATCAGGCTTGGTTTTGGATCATCTTCGCCGTACTTGAATACCACACCACTGAGTTCATAATGACCATCCAGAGCTGGGCGATGAATCAAATGAGAATAATCCGGCTGATCGACCGATTTTTTCATCAACTCATCCAGACCGGCTTTGGCCACTTTGGCCTGTTGCAGACGACCCAACACGCCAGTAATTTGTGAAATGGGTGCCAGCATTCGTGAAGACAGAATCGAACAGGCCACCAATGCACCTGTGGTCATCTCGCCGTCCATCACCGCAAAAGCACCGACCAATACCACAATGGCAAAGGTCAAGCCTTGGATTTTTTGCGTCCAGGCCGTCATCAAACCCACAATCTTACGTTGCTGCATGCTGACATCGGCTGAAACTTCATTCATATGGTTCCACTGATTCTGGAAGCGTGTTTCAGCTCTGAGCAGCTTGATATCTTCAATCCCTTGCACGGCTTCTACCAGCAAGGCATTACGGATGGCAGATTCACGCATGCCCAGCTGAGCCAGTTCTGCCAGTTTTTTCTGCGCCAGAATGCCAGGCAGGATCATCAGTGGCACCACCAGCAGCATCACCCAGAACAGGTTGCCGCCAATCACCCAGAAAATCCCTAAGAACAGGAAGAAAAATGGCAGGTCGGCAATCGCAGTCACTGTGGTTGAAGTGACCAGTTCGCGTACCCCTTCCAGTTCCCGAATCTGCGAGATAAAGGTACCGGTCGATTTGGAACGTTCACTATTTTTGATGCGCAAAGAATGGCCAAATACCCGATCAGAGATTTTCAGATCAGCACGTTTACCAATAATGTCTGATAGATAGATTCGGGAGACGCGTAAAACAAACTCGAAAATTGCCGCAATCAGCACACCGCCAGCCAAAACCCATAAGGTAGGAATCGATTGTGATGGAATCACGCGGTCATACACGTTCATCGAGAAAACAATCGTGGCCAGTGCCAGAATATTCGCGATTAAAGAGGCGAACATGACATCGATATAACGTTTCCAGTCATTCAAGACAATTGACCAGAACCAGTTTTTCTCGAACGGCTTGATATATTCATCCACCCGCGCATCCGGCACAGAAGATTCGGGACGCAGAACATACAGATGCTTTACGCCCGTCTCTAACTGTTCAACCGTGAAACTTTGAGACAAGCCTTCATCGCCACTGAGCTGTATACTAACGTTAGCTTGGGTGTCGATGCGTTCAATCACACCCACATCCCCACTCTCAAACTCCACCAGCAAAGGCAAACGCCACGGATTCAGCAAGCTGCTGTCAAATTTATTTTTACGGACATTTAAACCAATCTGCCGGCTGACAATTTTGAGCATCTCGTCGATGTCATGATGCTGGTTCCAGTCCAGTTGCAGACGAATCCGCTCCTCAGAAGGTTCAATCCGGTAATGTCTGGCAATATTCAAAACCGCTTTAAGCCACGGTTGATAATTTATTGTAGTACTCATGGCTGAACTTCAAACCCCTGAATAGAAATACGGTTAAGCGCGTAAATATCCCGTGTACGGCCGGTGACCTGAATATATTGCACAATCGCCGAATAGATGTCATAGCGCGCAGATTCAATTTCCTGTGCTGCACTATGAATCGCCTGTTCTGCGTTGAGCAAATCCACCACGGTTCGGGTGCCCAATTTATATTGTTCTTGATACAGCTCTTTGGTTCGTACCGTGGTTGCACGACGTTGGGATAAAACTCCCATTTGTTTTTGCTTATTCTCAATCTGCTCACGAATCAAGCGAACCTGATCCAGTACATCCAGATAAACCGTATTGACCTGTGCACGTGCAGCTTCTTCGGCATAACTGGCAGAACGTGCCTGAGAGCGTGCGGCGCCACCCTGATAAAAATTACTGCTGGCTTCAATCATGATTGAATTATAAAAGCCGTCATCTTCATTATTATTCGGATTCCGGCCGTTAACAGCCTGACTTAAACTGCCTTTCAGATGAATGCTTGGATAACGACTTAAACGTGCCTGATCTTTTTGAAAGCGTGCAACCTCTACGCCTGATTGTGCCAGAATCATATTGGGAATCTGGGTAAATTCCGGATCCTGATACAGATCGGCCTGCGCCACAATACGTTCTGGAATCTCCCATTCCACCGCAGACACATCAAACCCCAGCAAAGTGCGTAAACGTTGCTGATATTGTCTGAGCTGGGTCTGCTGCACCAGCAGGTTCGATTGTGCCGCTTCCAGATTGGACTGAGCCTGAATTGGATCGGCCTGACTGCTGATACCGGCACGGGCACGCAAATTGGCAATTTCTGCAATCCGTCCAATGCCCTGAATCTGTTGCTGGGCAATTTTGGTAATTTCCTGATAACGCTTGATATTAACAATCGCATCTGCCACTTCAAAAGCCACCTGATCCAGACTGACCAGCACCCTTGCCTGCTCTTCTGCCAATCTGGCTTCCTCGATACTGACATTGGTTTTGATCTTGCCAAAGTCATACAGCATCTGTGTCGCATTTAAGGAAATCACTTGACGTCCACGCTCACCCGAGGTCAGATCACCGGTCCCCAATCCGCCCGATAACTGCGGATAATAGGCTGCTTTTGCCACATCAATATTGGCCGCCTGTGCAGACAGGGTAGAAATACTCTGGCTAATTTCAGGACGTCGCTGAACTGCGGTATGGATCGCTTCCACCACATTCATCTTTTGTGGAATAGGAGCCACGATAGAGCCGGTAGCAGACTGTCCCTGTTGTGGCTGGGTAATCTGTGGCAGTTCAGCTACCTGAGAAGTATCTAATGAGTAGCGACTGAGTGACGTAATATTAACTGAATGCGCTGACCCTGTTGGCTCTGGTGCAATCAGTTTACTTAAACCGTTTTTAATATTTGCAAAATGGTTTTGCGAAGTTTCTGCATGTGCCAAGGAAATAGATAAAGGCAAAAGAAGACTCATGAAGATCCCCCTTTTTTTATCGGTTTTCCCCTGAATATTTTTTATGTGCTGTACCCTAAATCGCATAATAATTAATGTTTCGTGTTTTAGCCTAACAATATATCAAATCGTTGTAAAAGATACTTTTTTAACGTTGATTTGATGAAAAAAAACCCTCATCCGACAATTGGTGTCGTGATGTGGGTATCTTACAGACATAAAAGCTGTTTATACGGTAAAATCATCACCTAAATAAACTTTTCTTACTGTTTCATTGGCCAGAATTTCTGCTGGCGTACCTTCAGCAAGCAATGCTCCCTCACTCACAATATAAGCATGTTCACAAATCGCCAGCGTTTCACGCACATTATGATCGGTAATCAATACCCCAATCCCACGATCTTTCAAAGTGGTGATGATATCTTTAATATCACCAACCGAGATCGGGTCGACACCAGCAAAAGGCTCATCGAGTAGCATAAATTTTGGATCTGCCGCCAATGCACGTGCAATCTCGGCACGGCGTCGCTCACCACCGGAGACACTCATTCCTAAAGAATCTTTGATATGAGTGATTTTAAAGTCGGCCAAAAGTTCCGCCAGACGTTGCTGACGTTGGGCCTTGGTCAAATCCTTGCGGGTTTCCAGAATCGCCATAATATTTTGTGAAATTGTCAGCTTGCGGAAAATCGATGCTTCTTGCGGCA
This sequence comes from Acinetobacter sp. A3, assembly GCF_012371415.1. Classification (NCBI taxonomy): domain Bacteria; kingdom Pseudomonadati; phylum Pseudomonadota; class Gammaproteobacteria; order Moraxellales; family Moraxellaceae; genus Acinetobacter; species Acinetobacter sp. A3. Next base: position 3,501 of record NZ_JAAZQW010000058.1, on the reverse strand, counting down.
AATAGCCAATTCCCTTGCGTGCCCGTTCATGCATGGCCAGATCAGAAAGATCCAGATCATCCAGATAGATTTCACCTTTATCCATACGTACCAGACCGACGACCATATAGAAGCTGGTGGTTTTACCTGCACCATTAGGTCCGAGCAATCCGACAATCTGGCCACTTTCCATACTAAAAGACACATCTTTCACCACCCAGCGCTTATTATAATTTTTCGCCAGATGTTTGATGGTCAAGGTTTGAACCTGCTGCGATTGTTCCATTAATCACGTGCTCCTGGAAAGGATTGTGAAGCCGATGGTGGAATCACAATTTTTACGCGACCTTCAGCTGAACCGGTTTTATTCGGTGTACCAATCGCTTCAACATCACCTTTATTCATACTATATTTTAAAGTCGCACCACGAATACTGGCCCCATCCTGCTGCAATAAGGCATTACCAGACAGGGTAATAATTCCGGTTTCAGCATTGTAGACAATTTTCTGAGCCTGACCTTTGGTTAGACCTTTGGAGGCATCTACTTTTTGCTGGAACTGTGTCGGGCTACCGGTAGCCGTAATCAGGCTAATCTGGCGCTTATTGTTCAGATTGGCCACAATTGAATTGGCTTGCAGCTTCATGGTGCCCTGTTCAATGATGACATTGCCAGAATAGGTCGTCACCCCAGTACGCTCATTAAAAGTCGCGCGATCCGCCAGTAAAGTGATCGGCTGGTTACGGTCAGATGGCAAGGCAAAGGCCGCGATTGAAAAAAGTCCAATCACAGTCGCCAGCGCAGTGCGCTTCAGGAAAGTGTGCATCATTTTGACTTTAGGAATTTGGTTCATACTTTCCTCGAATATTAAAGAATTCGTATTGACCATCATTAAGATTGGCTTTAAGACCCTGGCTGATAAATTCAGCCTGTGGAGACTCCACGATCACCGTTTTATCAGTTTCAATTTCACGTGTTTTTGGAAAAGCCGTCAGCTCCTCAGTACGGAACTCTAACTGTCCATTTTGCATGATTTTGGTGGCAAGCACTTCTTGAGAGAGTACAACTTTTGTATTGTCATCATAGCCATGCGCCATTTTGGCAGAGAAAGTCGCATCGACTTGAGCATTGTCATAGGTCGAAGCTTGCAGATTTTCCAGCTTGGAGGTCTGTTGCTGCAAGTTCTGCTCAAGTCGATCCACCTGGGCGCGAACCTATAACATGCCTGATTCATCTGTCTGGGTTAAGTTAATATCTTGAGCGGAATAGGTCATGCTGCGCGCGGAGTCCGTCTGCAGCTTATTGCCCTTGCCACTGTAATAATAATAACCACCACTTATTGCGGCAATCATCACAGCCGTAATATATAAAACTTTAGTATCCATAAGCGGTGTACTTAATCCAAAAGATATGACTTATTAATAAGGCGCACGAGTATATTTTTCAAGTAACTCTTGGTATACGCCTTTGGACATCAGCAGCATATCGCAGATTTCACGTACTGCACCACGGCCACCCAGCGCCTGAGTCACCAGGTCTGCACGGCGACGAACTTCGACATGACCATTCGGTACGGTCACTTTCATGCCAGCAATGGCAAAAGCAGATAAGTCAGGCCAGTCATCGCCCATATATAAGCAATCTTCAGGGTCGATATTGAGCTGTGCACATGCTTCACGTAGTGCTGTGCCTTTATCTTCACGGCCCTGATAGACCAGATCCACACCCAGGTCAGACATCCGTTTTTCGACAATATTACTTTTACGGCCAGTGATAATAATCACCTTGATTCCAGCCTGCTGAACCAGTTTCATACCCAGACCATCGCGGATATCGAATGATTTGATTTCATCACCAGTATTAGTCAGCGTTACAAAGCCGTCACTTAAAATACCATCTACATCAAGCACTAATGCTGCAATATGACGTGCCTGCTCTAATAATACATAAGATGCCATTTATTAATTTACCCCAGCCTGAATCAGGTCATGCATACTAATCACACCAATCACTTTATTGGCCTCATCAACCACTACAAACTGGTTAATTTTACGTTCATTCATACGTTCCAGCGCCACGACTGCACGTGCTTCCTGAGAAATCGTAAGCGGATTCTTGGTCATCACGTCCTGAATTGCCAGATTGACATCAAAACCTTGCTGTTTATCAATTAAACGACGCAAGTCACCATCGGTAAAAATTCCCAGCAAGACATCATTTGCATCTACGACCGTGGTCAATCCCAGACGTTTATTTGAAATCTCGTATAAAACTTGATTCATCGGTGTATCTGGTGACACTTTTGGCAATTCCGAACCTGTATGCATGAGGTGTTTTACATGTAGCAATAAACGTTTACCCAAGGCACCCGCTGGATGTGACAATGCAAAATCGTCAGCAGTAAAACCACGTGCATCTAAAAGAGCGACAGCCAGTGCATCACCCAGCGCTAAAGTTGCTGTTGTACTCGAAGTCGGTGCCAGGCCAAGTGGACAGGCTTCCTGAAGATGACCCAAAGTTAAAGCCACATCAGCATTTTGTGGCATTGGGCCACGCTCATCGCCGCTAATGGTAATTAAAGGAATTTCAAGATGTTTGATGAGTGGCATCAGCATCATGATCTCATCACTCTTGCCTGAGTTTGAAATCGCAATCAGCACATCACCCGCGACCAGCATGCCCAAGTCGCCATGACCGGCTTCACCCGGATGCATAAAGAATGAGGGTGTTCCGGTCGAAGCAAAGGTCGCCGCCATTTTACGGCCAATTTCAGCAGCAAATTCATCAAGTACTACATCAATATCTTGTTCTACAGCTTCTTTACCTATGGCTCGATCACAAATTTCTTGAAACACACCTGATTTAACACCATAAGTTAATTGATCTTGATCATTCTTATCTACGCGAATTCCTTCAATAAAATCCTCATAACCATAACTTTGATGGAATGTCACAAAACTGACTCTTCCTTCATCCATATATTTTTTAAAAATTTTACGATCATTTTCAGTTTGTGGATCATTAATATTACGACCATCTAAAATAGATAAAGCATAATTAATAGTATTATACGTTTTACCTGTACCCGCTGGACCGAAAAGGATTTGGTTTAGTGGATGATTTAATTTATTTACAGAAGATGTATCTCTGCGATCAGATTGTCCATTTTTAACCATTTCTAATTCTAATTTTTTACAAATGTCTTCATAGGTTGGTGTAAATTTTTTAAATTCGCTTATTGTCCACTCAACTAACTTTTCCATGCTCATTGCCAATCCCTCTTCTATTGACAAGGCACTTGCTATATTAGAATTTTCTGTATCTCTTATCGCTTGATAATTTTCTCTAATTTCCTTTTTTTTCTTATCAGATACAGGCGCCTCATCCGTTCCACACTTGTACGTATCAATTCTTACTTCAAACCCAGTTTCTAGATAAAAGGATAATAGACTTCCGTCATAAATCAAAAAACGTACAATTTATTTGATCTTAAATTAATCAGCAAAATTATTTAATTCAAGAG
>NZ_JAAZQW010000057.1:0-10780 GCF_012371415.1 Acinetobacter sp. A3 | reverse complement strand
TGTGCTTGACTTGGAATTGTCCATATAGGACATTTCTATTTGGTTATTAGGTAGGACATTTCTACTTAGGAATAACAGCGTTTATCATATGTATCGCCATTACAGTACCAACAGTATAGTTGTGATCAGCTAGCTCAAGAATCTTCAAATATTCAAGCTAGAGTTGCCGAAATAGGTGGTGCTGTAGATTCACGAGCAACCAGGGACAAATGGGTGACAGGTGCTGGAATTGTATTGTTCTGGCCTGCATTGTTTTTTGTAGGTGGTAACAAAATGCAAGAGGCTGAGTTTTCTAGATTAAAAGGGGAATATGAAGCTGTTCAAAAGGCTGCTGTTCAGAAGCACTGCTTGTCACCTACTACCGCATCTAAGTGAAGTTGTATTAAAGCGTAGTTTAGTTCAAGATGTGTTTCAGCAGAGGGTAAAGAAGATGGGAATACAGAATATGGTAAAAAAAGACAGAATCGCTATTGTGGTAAGTGTGGTGTATGCATTATTCCCTTTATATGCGGTTTTTGAGGGAAGCATAGAAGAATCCATTATTTTTATACTACCAATAGTTATTTATTGGGGATATAGATTTATTAAGGGTGATATAAGCTTTATAAAGATGCAGGACGATTAACCTACCTTATCGTTAGACTATAGGTGAGTTTTTAAGGTTTAATGCTGATTTAACAACATCAGCAATAGTTTCAGAGGTAATGCCTCTCTTTTTAGCATTATTAGAATTAAGCCAAGTTACTAAATCTTTGTTTCCTTTTGAAGCATTACAACCTACACAACATAAGGCAATATTATCTAAAGTTGTAATCCTGATGTCGTTTACGATATGCTCCCAGGACTTCTTTTTAGCTCGTTCAGAACCAAACTCACAGCCACAATAAACGCAACGCTGATCACGTTCTAAAACCAAATCTTCAATGTCTTTAGGTATTCCCCATGCGTTAGGCATGATCAAAATTCTCCATTCTCATTAAATGTATCATTGCACTATAGCTGAATGATAGCGAGCCAAATCGCATACAATATCTATCATTAGACTTAATGCAATAATTAAATGATGTTGTTATCATTAATCTAATAGAATTAAGATTAAATGATAGAAATGAATACACGTATTTATCTACGAGCTTCAACTAAAGATCAAGATGCAAAAAGGGCTTTGCAGATTCTTCAGGATCTAAACCAAAACTTGAATTTGGGTGAAACCATTGTGTACGTGGAAAACTATAGTGGTACGAAGTTAGACCGACCTGAATTGAATAAGCTGCTGTCAGAAGCAAATCAAGGTGACACCTTGTTAGTTGAAAGTATTGACCGCTTATCACGCCTAACCCAACGAGATTTTCAAGAGCTGAAGCGCAGGATCCAGGAGAAGGGACTTCGTTTAGTCGTAGCTGATCTTCCTACTACCTACCAAATGATTCAAACCAGTGACAGCATTACTCATTCAATCCTGGAACTCATCAATAATATGTTGATTGATCTCCTGGCAACAATGGCTCGCCTAGACAATGAGAAACGTATAGAACGTATTAAGCAGGGCTTGGCACGTTCGGGTTACAAGCCAACAGGTAAGAAAGCCAATGAGGCTAAGCACAAACGAATAAAAGAATTGCTAGCAGCTGGCAATATGACTAAGGAAGAAATTGCCAAAGCAGTGAATTGTGGAGTTGCAACTGTCTATCGAGTTGCTAAAGTTATCTAAAAGCGGACATCTTTACTTTGGAGAAACCGGACATTTCTATTTTGGAGTGGCTTTGTTGCACAAAGATTTCATAACTAATTGATTTTAAAAGTTTTGATTATTTTTTGATCCAAAATTAAATTTATTTAAATCAGATGCTTACATATTTATGCAACAAAGCCTTTTGGAGTTACATTTCAATTTCGCATAACCACCATTATGTTAAATGGAGAGAATACCTAGGTTTTAATACCTAATTTATTTATGAATAAAGATAGACCTTGATTAAGATAATAGATCTTTATTCAATGAATAATTTAAATTATGAGCTTTAAAAGAAATATCTTTTTATCCTTTATATTATATTTTTCACTTAGTACCTCATTTGTTCATGCTTCTGATTTTAATAAAACATTGGAATCAGCTACTCAAGGGAAGGCGGTCGCACAAAAGAATCTTGGGTTGATGTATTACAAAGGTGAAGGTATTGCCCAGAGTTATTCGAAGGCCTTTGAGTGGTGGAGTAAGGCAGCTGCTCAGGGAGATGCTAATGCGCAAAATTCCATTGGGGTGATGTATTACAAAGGTGAAGGCATTGCCCAGAGTTATTCGAAGGCCTTTGAGTGGTATAGCAAGGCAGCTGCTCAGGGAGATGCTGATGCGCAAAATAACCTTGGGTTGATGTATAACAAGGGTCGAGGTGTTACTCAGAGTTATTCGAAGGCCTTTGAGTGGTATAGCAAGGCGGCGGCTCAGGGACATACATCTGCGCAAAATTCGATTGGGCTGATGTATAACAAGGGTCGAGGTGTTACTCAGAGTTATTCGAAGGCCTTTGAGTGGTGGAGTAAGGCAGCGGCTCAGGGAGATGTTAATGCGCAATATAACCTTGGGGTGGTGTATTACAACGGTCGAGGTGTTACCCAGAGTCATTCGAAGGCCTTTGAGTGGTTGAGTAAGGCAGCGGCTCAGGGAGATGTTAATGCGCAATATAACCTTGGGGTGGTGTATTACAACGGTGAAGGCATTGCCCAGAGTTATTCGAAAGCCTTTGAGTGGTGGAGTAAGGCAGCGGCTCAGGGACATGCTGATGCACAATATTGGATTGGGTTGATGTATTATAACGGTCAAGGGACAATAAAAAATATCGCACTAGCAAATGAATGGTATTTAAAAGCTGCTAGTAATGGTAATGCAAAGGCACAATTTAATATTGGTCAACACTACTTACATGGTAGTAATGGATTACCAAAGAATAGAGTACAGGCATTAAATTGGCTGAGAAAAGCTGCTAATAATGGGCATGCTCAGGCTAAATTAGTACTTGCTGGACTTTAATAGGAGAAATTTTATCTACAATTAACATAATACAGCTTATACGAAATGCGTTATAATTATCCTTATAATTCAAAGCTATAGTTCCTAGTTGATAGCCCGAACATCCCTGTTCGGGCTTTTTTTATGATTTTTCACGTTCCACGCCTATTCTTTGATCATTGTTCCACGGTTTTGTGTAGCTCGACTTAACCGTAAGGCATGAAAAAGCGACTGATAAAGCCCCTCTTTTTTGGCTCAGGTTCTACATGCTCAGGTATTGGGATACGCTTGTTCTGCGTTTGGATCTCTGTCTTGACCTCAGTTGCTTGCTCAGGTACTGGGACTTCAACACTCTCTTGAGATGGTGCAACTGGTGTTGGATCTTCCATTTTTGGTGGTTTAGGAGCTTCTAGTAGGCGTTGCATGGTTTCGATCTGATTTTGATAGAAAGATTCACGATCTTTGGCATCATCAAGCTGATTTTTCAGCATGTCTATCTGCTGTCTAAGCAGTAAAACTTCTGCCGAATTTTGACTGTCTATTTTTACAGATTCTTTTACATCCTGTTTTTTGACTGGTTCTCCAAAAACACGGATAGCTTCTGCTAGATCGATCTTATTCTCGGAATTTTTACTTAAAATTCCTTTCTTTATATTGTTGTAAATTGTTTGTCTATTAATATTGTACAGCTTGGAAAGTTCAAGAACTGTAAGGGTTTTCATAATGTAAACCTATGCCTAAACTTGTCAAAAGTTGTTGTCTATTAGACTGCCTAATAGACAAATGATCAAGTTTGAAAATTATTTCATTTGAAATCCAACCTTCTTAAGGTTTGGAAGAATTTTTTCAAATTTTTGATAATCTTTTAGCATATCCGCTATTCGTATAGCGAACTGATCATAACTTTCAGTGCCTTGGGAATATTGCGCCATTTCAGGAAGTTCAGCGAGTTTGCTAGCAAATAAAAAACGCTGTTTTTCTGTAATTTTAGAAAAAGCATTTTTAGCACTTACTTCATTGGAGCTAGATGGTGCCTTCATTACTTTCTTTTGTTTGAATGTGAATGAAAATCCGGAAATGGATCTGCCTTTTTTATGTTGCTCGTATTGAACAGTGATATCTGTATGTTCATTTAATTGCTTGATAGATATATCTAAAACTCGCTTCTTCAAATCTGAAATAATTGGATAATCTGTTTCTTTTACACCCAAAATTTTTCGAAAATCACTTAACTCATAGACTGGAGTTTCTCCAGTACTACGCCAAGATACTAAGAGTTCATACAAACGAATTGCATACGCACTGCTTAACTTACTAATTTGCTCTAATTCATACTTGGTAAAGTGTTTTTCTAATCGTGTAATTAGAGGAACAATAGCTGGTGCGAAAATAAGTTTAACGATGCCTTCGTTCTCGATATAGCGAATTTCACTAACCCAACGTGATTTCGCATATTCGATATTATCTGCACTTCCTTGTTGGTAACTAAACTGCCTTAAGAACAGAGCGTGACATGCACTTTTTAATGTTGCATAGGCTGTATTTTTATGGACATTGAATTGATTTGCATAATTATCAGCATGTACTACTAGAGGGTCGTTTGCATTAATACCTTTACCACTTTGTCTTGCTTCAACAATTGCTAAAAGAATTAATCGTTGCTCTGCGAGATCTAAATTATAACTAGCATTAATCAATGCATTATCTTTAACAACAATATTATTTTTCATACAGATTTATTACTGTGACATCATCCCATTAAGTCAATATATTGACGTTGTTAATCAATGTCAATGATTTAGAAGCAACAAGATAGACGTCCATGTATGCTGGTAATAAATATTTTAGAAATTATTATTAGATAATGTGTTAGATAATATTTTTAACTATTTTTTTATAATAAAAACAATAATATATGGAATTATTATTAGATAATAAATTTCTTTTTGGCTAAAAAATATTTAACTCATATTTAAAAAACAGAAAAAATAGTTAAATTTCATAATTATCAATAATTTACATTAAAAATGAAGTGCGTTTTTTGATCTAAATATGGACATTATACAATTGAGTCCATATATGCAAGATAGACGTCCATGTATACAAGATAAACGTCAAGGTATAACAAGATAAACGTCAAGGTATAACAAGATAAACGTCAAGGTATAACAAGATAAACGTCAAGGTATAGGGCTTGAAACCCTTATGTAGAAAGGCTTTCAGGAGGGCTAAAAGTATTTAAAAACATTAAAAATAATTAAAAACATAAAACAATGAAAAATTGCCCTTGGTTTTCGCTACGCTCAAACTCTATTGAACTTCGCTTTCGCTCAGTTCGTTGGGGCAATTTTTTGGTCAATACCATCTGGAATTTAATAAGAAGCAAAAGCAACTCGGAATTCGCTTCGCTCATACGTTTTTTATGCTCGCTACGCTCGGTCTAGAGACAAAAAATTGCAATTGATTAACTAACTTTTGGACTTTTTATGATGAAAAAATGTTTTTCAGAGAATCTAGGCGCAACTTTTCATTGTATCGCTCGTAGACACTCGCTCTAGAATAGCGATTAGAAGCAAAAAATAGGGGGTATTTGCGATTTTTCACTGGTTGCCAATAAAACCCTATATTGAACAAAAAAACGTGCTTAAAACGCAAATGAGAGCGAAATAGGAGAACAGTTTAGAGTCGTGTTCAGGACTTTGGCTCTTGTTAACGAGTGAGTTAGCCCGAATCATTGATAACGGAAGATAACTCCGAATAGCTTTGGCTATTAATCTTTGATGTTTTAACGTGCATCACCATTGCCGTGCCAACGCCTAATTTTTCTTAGTAGCCAAACTTTGAAAAATTAAATTTGCTGTTTTTCAGTGTTTTACATTACAGAAGCCAATCTGTTAGGGAAGCCAATCCCAAGCAAAACACTGTTTTAGATATGTCACATCAATCACCATCGGCTCAGACTTTCGTTCATCTAAAGTGCTTACGTTTTTATTCGCTCGAACCCGACTATCAGGAAAAAATCCCTGAACCTACTAATCTGATCTCCAACACTCATAAAGATTCTCACGAATCACAACCTTGCATGTTGCCTGCACTTCATTTTAAAGATGCCATGCTCAAAACGGTCTTGAGTGCGTCCCAAGTTATCCAACTTTGTCTTAACGTGTAGATCGCTTATCTGCTGAATTTGCTCTGTGTTCCATGTTCCGCCCTCCGTAGTTCCAAGATTTTAAGGGCATTAATACAGTTTACAAATCGTCAAAGCAGGTAAAGCACTTTCACTACCGAATGCGAGTTTGACCGTTTACAACGGCTGACACGCAATTACAGGCTTAAGCTATCCATTGATCTCAGCTTTGCAGTTTGGAATGTCATCACGACAAATTCACCAAACTACAGTCTGAGTACCGATTGCGCCATCTTTCGACTTGCAACCCTGACACCTCACGATGCCCTCAAAAGCCCACCTGTCGGTCATACGTCTGTTATCGCTAACAGCTCGTAGGGTTTATTAACGAGTTGATCAATCCTTGAAAACTCTCAACCTCTCAAAATTGGCAGGGTTGATCTAGTCGCCTAGACTCCCGTGTCCTTGTCGCCCAACTACAGCTCCCCCGACCTAAAAAATCGAATGGAATGAGTAGAAAAGGGGAGTCACACCCCTCAGCCCTCGTTGCAGCCGCGCCAGCTAGGTTTCCCACGCACGCAGCTACACCGATGTAATTCATCAAAATGGCAGTAATGATGAACCGACTGATGCTAATTCTCGAAAGGTTGGCTAAATCCTTGAGAATTAGATAAAAAATATCTAAAAACAAAGGTTTGGCAGACCTAATAAAAACAGCAATATCTAAAATCAAAACTATCAGGTTACAGGCATGTCGTCAAATTCAGGGAAATGCAGGGAACTACTTAATTGTCAAATTCCATCATGTAAAAAATAAGAAAATTTTAAAAAAATTTAAGATATTAAATTCCATAATTTAAGATTTAATCATATTAAATCTCTATTGTTAAATTCTAAAATAGACGCTATGTTTTTAGAAAACACCGCTTAGGGATGTGGTTATGATTTATTTTTCAAATTTTTCTACATTGGCGATGCAAAAGCTACAAGATGAAATAACAAGATCGAATTGTGTTCTTTTTGCTGAGCTTGATATGCAGTTTCATGACAATGAAGAATTTATAAAATTTGTAGAAAAATGGACTGAGCGTTATCAGCTTACGCTATCTCCAAAAGAACGTTTTAAACAAAAGAAAAAGGGTCATCCTACCTTTGATTTAATCATCAAGCCGAATCTGGTGGGTGATGAAAATTTCACAAAAGACTTAATGCTTTTAGCTAAGACTGAACCTGAAACCTTCGCTCGTTCTGATTTTGATTTTTTAAATCAATCTGAACATTATTTACAGATGAAGTTCTTTTTATTCTGCAATATTGATAGTCCTCAAATCTATGATGGGCTTATTCCTATTGATCAAGTGAATAGCACGCTGAAACAGCATATTGATGGGGTTGAAAAGTTTTCTTATGTCTTTGATTCACCAATTCAATTCGGAAATTATGAGCTTGTACGTTTAACTCAAAAACGCTCAATCAGAGACGATTTAGAGGGACGTGAAAAAAATGCTTCCGATTGGACTTGGAGGATTGGATCTGAATCTTATAGCAAGGTGCAGAAACAGGGTGAGGTACTGATTAATCGTTGGAATCAGTGCATTGAAAAATCTGAGGAAGAAAAACAGGCATATTTTGAGAAGCATTTGAAAATTTTAGAAGGCTATCTCGGTTTTAGAGGTGTGCGTAAACAGGTTGGGACGTTATGGGCTAAGGAACGTAAAGTTTTTAAGGCTAAATATGGTGAAAAATATTTACCCTACTATCGCCCTTTAAAATTGAAGTATGTTCAGCGTCTTAAATCAGGGCTTGAGGCCAATGCAGAGCCAATTGAAATGATCAATCATATGAAAAAAGCAATTCAAATTGCTGTGAAATAGGAGGGTCAAATGGATATTACAAATCAGAAAAACTGTGAATTTCGTATAAGAGATTTTATGTTAAATAAGACTATTAAGATCAGTTATAATTATCCAATAAGTGATTAAAAATAATAAGGTAATTTATGTCTACATGGGTGTGGGTACTTATTTATTTGGCAGTTAGCTTAATGTTCAAATGGATTATTTCATGGGGTGGAGCTGATTATATTAAAGGCTGGAAGAGTATCTTTTTCTTAGATATGGAATCAAGCTCATGGAATGAAGAACAGCTTAGAGCTATGGCTTTGTTTCTATGGATAGCATTTACCATTCTTTTTATTATAGGTTTAATTTACCCCGAATTTAGATTCTATAAGCTTAAAAATAGTTTGTAAAAAACGGAGCTTAAGCTCCGTTTTTATGGGTGATTTTTTAAATCATTCAGCATTGCATCACGTAAAATCTTATTCATACGTGTCTGATAGCCTTTGCCTTGTGCTTTTAGCCATTGCATGACATCTGCATCAATGCGTACTGTAGTCACTTGTTTAGTTGGCTTATAAAACGGATTTTGGACAGCATTTTTCCAAAAGCTTTCATCAAGTTCAGGAATGTCGGAAAAGTCTATTTCACTGTCTGCGCGTTTAGCCAGAGCTTCAAGTCTTGCCTTTTGTTCTTCAGACAAAACAGGAGGTTTATTCAAATCTACTTTGTACGTAACGGTTTTGCTCATACTGTTTCCTCTCTTTTTTCTCTGCCTGTCGTGCCGAAATAATGCGGATATGATCCATCCCATTATGGTCTTGTACTGTGTGGGCCACCAATAAAACAGCTTGCCCATGTACCATACCTATCGCTTGCCAACGATATTCACCATTTTCAAAGCGATCCTGTTTATATAAGGCATGAGCATCGTAAAAAACCAATGTCGCATCTTCAAAAGCTATACCATGCTTTTTAAGGTTTATTTCTGCTTTATGCTCATCCCATGAAAACTCAATTTCCATAGTTGCATCGCTTTTTGTTAATATAAAAATGTTAATACAAAATTGTAACTTTTGCAAAGTTCTTCCATTTTTTATTGGCAAAAGCTTACAGAATCGAACATAAAAAAGCCGACTTGTTTCAAAATCGGCTTTTTGCTCATTTTTAGATTTTTCTGGTTTTATTAAGTGTCTGATATTTATATTAATATACAAGTGTATTGCGTATAACCACCATTATGTTAAATGGCTTTAGATTTAGAGCTTTGTCTAACCTAAAGCATCTATAAACTCAGTACCTATGCAAGGAACAAACAATGGTTTTTCTTACTTAGAAAAAAATATCAACTATCGCAAGATATAAAGCATATGGAGCAAATACTATTGCTAATACAGTCCACCAAAAGCCTTTAGCGACAACAATTCCCCAAATCCATAAAACTATTATTAAAAATTTACAACCTATATTAAAAATTGCACTACCCATATTATTTAATGCCTAATTGTATATAAAATATTAAATGATTTTTAATGGTTACAGTTTTTTACGTTTTCTGAAATTGTTTTATATACCTTTTTATTTTCATCTAAGAAATCAATTTTCATATTTCCGCTTAAAGTTTTCTTGAAAAAATTGGAAAAAATTAACTCTGGGACATCTCTACCAATACCACATAAAAATTGCGAGAAAAATTCATCAGATTTTTGATTTTTGGGGAGAGTTGCATACAGCTGTGAAATACTATTTACACCGTCTATCGATAGCTTGAAATGTGCGCCTTCTGTATTGATCCAGGCGGTATGAAAAGATACGGCACCTTTTTTGAAGGGATAACGTTGAATGCCTTTTTGGTTCATTCTCCATAAAACCTCCTCAAACTTTTTGTGGTCTGATACTTCGTAATTTTTATTTATTACCCCTTCATAGTACATATCCACGTCAATCTCATAAGTCTCTGAGTATATGTGTTGGTTAAGGAATACAGTTGTTATAGTTAACAACGTCATACTTAATTTTTTCATAGACATCTCATTTATTTTTTTGCAAAAAATTCAATTGTTTTCTTTCCCATCTATGAAAATGAAATTTTAGATCCTCATAGGTACCTTTGAAGAATTCACCTTTTAATGTGATATTACCTATGCTAGATGTCTCGGTAAGAAACATAACGTATATATCTGGCTCTTCCTCAATTTTTTGAATTATAAAACTGATAGGAAATGTTAGGTTTGTTGGAGCACCACTTGGGTAGTAATCACATTTTATAGATGTATAAATATATATTGTATTTCCCTTATATTTAGGTGTATTTCCATAATATGTAACTGGTTGATGAATTTCACAGCTTCCATCAGGAAAGTAAGATAGATGAATTCTTTTTAATTCATCAAAATCACTTTTCTTTATGTCGAGAAAATCTTGAAAAAATAGATTCTGACGTTCTCTTTTGATGACACCATTTTTATCTAAAAAAAAATAGGGATGGGAGTTATAAAGTTTCAAGTAAGTATATAAAACTATTAAAAAAATTATAGATAAGATTATTTCCATATTTAATAAATATTTCTTTAAGTCGGACTATATTCTTTATCTTGGGCAATATCTTTGCAAGCAAAGATATAGTGGATACTAAAAATTATTCTTGCTGTCAGGCAAAAATTGTTCTAATCAGATAATTAAATATCTCAATTAGTTTTTCTAAAATTAACATAATACACCTTATACGTAATGCGTTTGTAACTCCAAAATAGAAATGTCCGGTTTCTCCAAAGTAAAAATGTCCGCTTTTAGAATATGCACTTTTGC
>NZ_JAAZQW010000056.1:0-11965 GCF_012371415.1 Acinetobacter sp. A3 | reverse complement strand
ACTACTGAATCGACATAGACAAAATGAGCACTTATGCAAATATTTGTCTATATTTTTAGTTATAGTTAATTACTCTTTAGATGAAGGAATGACCTTGCCTGTACCCGTTGTGACTTCTTCAAGTTTAAACACCCATGCCCAAACCAGTAAGACCAGTAAACCAATACAAATCAGCCAGATAAAAACGCTGGATTTAGGTAATTCAGGTTCAAGATCGGTCAGTTTCATCACTCGCTGAGGGTTAAGTTCTTTTTCGCTCATGCTTTTACTCCCGACGCAGGGCTAGCTTTTATCTGAGATTGACTTAAGACCTGATCACGTGGCCCATCCATGACAATTTTTCCATCATTCATGACAATAATTCGATCTACCAATTCCAAAACCGCCCGACGATGGGTCGCAATCACCAAAGTACGTTGTCCTAGCCAGCCTTTTAAATGCTCAATCAATTGTTTTTCGGAAATATCATCAATTGCAGCGGTAGGTTCATCCAGCAGCAAAATATTCGGTTGGCGAATTAATAAGCGTGCAAGTAATAAGGCTTGACGTTGCCCACCTGAAAAGCCAATGCCACCTTCTAAAATGACATGATCCAGTCCTTCTTTTTTGTCTTGCACAAACTGGAGCGCCCCTGTGATTTTAAGCGCATGTAACAGATCATCATCACTGGCCAAAGGCGCACCCGCCTTAGGGTTTATCACTGAAATTAATATTTTTTAAAAGGTAGGTTTGTTGCTCTATCGAATAGCTTTTTGAAAGTCTTTATTTGAATTTATCTTATCCGCTGCAATATGAATTGATTATGGCTGTGGATAATTTTTTGAAACGTGTGCATAACTATTGGATTCAATGTAGTTAGACCATCGTCTTGTTGTATATTCGAGACGTGTTGACAGGGGATGTCATAAAAAATACACACTTTTCTGTGATTTCTTGCACAATAAATGCAAAAAAGTCATATCTTGCATATCCTTCATTGTACTTGTGTGGTTAGAATAGAAGAACTGTGCACAAGATCTCTCACGTCTGTTATGAATATATTAATCGTTGATGATCATCCGCTGTTTCGTCATGCCTTAATTCAGGCGGTTCGTTATAGCTTACCGCAAGCTCAAATTCATGAAACTGCTGCAGTGAATGAATTGTATGAGCGTTTGGAAAATGGGCCTGAGCCTGATCTTGTTTTATTAGATTTGAATTTGCCAGGTGCATCGGGCTTTTCTGCTTTAGTGCATGTACGTGCGCAATATCCATCTATCCCGATTATTGTGGTGTCTGCTCACGAAGAAGCATCGATTATTCAGCGTTCTATTGCGCATGGTGCAATGGGCTATATTCCAAAATCGGCACATCCAAGCCATATTGGAGAAGCTATTCGTCAGGTACTGGAAGGTGAAATTTGGTTACCACCAAACTTGGCTGCCAACGTAAGTTTTGACCCTCGTGCTGCAGATGAAACCGCTTTGGCCGAACGCATTCAATCTTTAACTCCGCAACAATTCCGTGTATTGATGATGGTGGCAGAAGGCTTATTGAACAAGCAAATTGCCTATGAGTTAGATGTTTCTGAAGCTACCATTAAAGCGCATGTAACGGCTATTTTCCGTAAATTGGGTGTGCAAAATCGTACTCAGGCAGTTTTGGCAATTAATGCTTTAAATATTGAAGAAAAGAAAATGTGATTGATCTGTAAAAGATTGATTTTAATAGCCGCTGTATTGATCTTGAAGATTGAACAGCGGTTTTTTATTGGGTGATGATCGCTACTCACCTTATATTGGCCATAAAAAAAGACCTAAACCCTTGTGGTTTAAGTCTTTTAAGATCCCATAAGACATCATGGGAATGATATTTGGCGGTGAAAGAGGGATTCGAACCCTCGATACGCTATTAACGTATACACACTTTCCAGGCGTGCTCCTTCAGCCACTCGGACACTTCACCATAGGCGGTGGATAATAACCAAAAAATAGCATAAAGCCAAGTTGAAACATTTGATTTAGAGAAAAACTTATAACGTAGTGCTATGATTCTCAAAAATACCGTCTAAATTGAAGACACCTATGCAAAGTACTGCAAAAAAAGCAGCCTTACCCGTTGTTACTTTGGCTGCACTCGGAGTTGTATTTGGGGACATTGGAACCAGTCCACTTTACGCCTTCCGACAAACTTTTTTAACGGCTCATCTTGCAATTACCCAAGCCAGTGTTTTGGGAATTTTATCCCTGATTTTCTGGTGCATGATGCTCACCATTAGCTTCAAATACGTCACCGTTATTATGCGTGCCGATAACAATGGTGAGGGTGGGATTATGTCGTTACTGGCATTGAACCTGCGAACGACCCGCATTGCTGAAGATAAAAAAATCTTCCTGATTGCACTTGGCTTTATTGGTGCATCCCTATTCTTTGGCGATGGCATTATCACTCCCGCAATTTCTGTGCTGTCTGCTATTGAAGGGCTGAGCATTGCCACGCCTGTATTTAACCAATGGTTAGTACCACTCTCGATCGGTATTTTAGCGGGATTATTCATGGTGCAGCGTCATGGTACAGGCACCATGGGCAAATTTTTTGGCCCTTTAACGTTGTTGTGGTTTTTTGCGATTGGTGGTGCAGGCTTGCTCAGCATCATCCAAACCCCATTTGTATTGGCCATGATAAGCCCACATTGGGCCTTTAACTTTGTGGTACAACAACCCTTTGTGGCATTTTTAACCATGGGTGCTGTGATTCTGACCATGACTGGTGGTGAAGCGCTGTATGCCGATATGGGGCATTTTGGTCGCATGCCAATTCGTCTAGCTTGGTTTGTCATTGTCTTGCCTTGTCTATTACTGAATTATGCAGGACAAGGTGCGCTTTTATTGCGTAACCCAGAAGCCATTGAAAACCCATTTTATATGCTAGTACCAGAATGGGGTCTATACCCGATGATTGGGTTAGCCACAGCTGCGGCTGTCATTGCGTCTCAAGCTGTGATCACAGGTGTTTTTTCAATGGTCAATCAGGCCATTCAATTGCGTTATTTACCTCGCCTGACGGTACGCCACACCTCCGATGTAGAGCGTGGGCAAATTTATTTGCCATTTATTAACTGGGCCTTATTTATTTCGGTGCTGATTTTAATTTTGCTATTTGAAAACAGTGCCAATTTAGCCAGTGCCTATGGTGTGGCCGTGACCATGACCATGCTTTGCGGCACGATTTTAATTTCAATTTTGGCCTATGGTTTTTGGCGCTGGCCTATGTGGAAAGTTGCCCTGTTTGCGGTGCCATTTTTAACGTTGGACTTAATTTTTGTGGCGTCAACTTCGCTCAAAATTGTCGCAGGGGGATGGGTCCCAATCTTAATTGGTGCAGTCATGTTTACCATCTTGATGACTTGGAAAGATGGTCGTGCCTTAGTCATTAAGCGTTTGGAAAAAGATGCCTTGCCGATTGATCTGTTTATTCAAAGTGTCAGCATGGGTAATGAAACCAAATTTGTACCAGGAGATGCGATTTTCCTGACAGGTACGCCAAACATTGTACCGCATGCCATGTTGCACAATATTAAGCACAATAAGGTGCTGCATGAACGTAATATCATGGTGACGGTGATTACTCGCGATATTCCATTTGTGGCACAGCAAGATCGGATTCAGGTCGAAAAGCTGGATGATCGTTTCTATCGGATTAGTATGTATTACGGTTTTAAAGATCAGCCAAATATTCCGCGTGCTTTAAAACAAGCTTACAACCAGCTTGAATTTGAGTTTGATATGATGCAAATGAGCTTCTTTATTTCGCGAGATCGTATTGTGCATACCGTGGGTGATGGCATGTCACCATGGCGTGAAAAACTGTTTATTTCTATGCAGCGTAATACCAGTCCTGTAAGTGATTTTTATCAAATTCCAACCAACCGTGTGGTTGAATTGGGCAGTCAAATCGAGATTTAAATTTGACTCATGCAAGGCTAAAAACCAGCACCTCATGTGCTGGTTTTTTATTTTTACAATTTTCTGATCTTTCAAATCAAAAAATTGGGAAGATGTCGATATTGAAGACAGCAATATTATTGTTCTGTAGAGTTCGGTTGCTCGGCGTTTACATCTGTATCCTGTGCTGCAGGGGCAACTGTTTCAGGTATAGATTCACTTGGCATATTGGCCGCAGCATGTTCAGGCATGTTGGTTGCTGTCGCTTGAGGTGTAGTCTGTAAAGTTTCTGCGCTGATCTCTAAATCATCACCTGCATTAATCGGTAAATCTGCCGAAGAAGACAGTAACGGGGCAGATGGCGTAGCGGTGTGTTGCTCACTCACCTGTTCTGCTTGTGTGGCATGTTGTATAGCTGTTTCGGTACTGGCAGAAGCAGGCACAGAAGCCTCAGGCTGTGCAATCATCTCTTGATCAACTGCGTTCGGGAGTGCAGTCATCGGTGGCGTATTTTCAGTATGCGTCACAGCTTGGGATTCAGCATTTTGCACAATACGGATTTGCCCACTGGCTACCAATTCCTCTAAAGAGCCTACTTGCCCATTAATACTGGTCTGAATTTTGACTTTAGACAGGCTTTCTAAAGTATCGCCCGTTTGAATGGGTGGTTCTGAAAAGGCAGAAATGCTCATCAAGGAACTGGTTAAACCGAAAGCAAAAAGATGAAAACGCATGTTTGACTCCATCAAAACTATTTTTAAATCATTACGCATACCGCTTAAAAAATAGGGGCGGTATTTGTTGTATTTTGGGTGGCATGAGCTTGGCAGATTTGCCAAAAGTGTTGCAATCAAACCTACTAAAACTACCTCAGACTGATGTCAAACTTACCTAAAACTCAGGCTGTGTGGGGCTTTTGTAGGGTTATATGCGGGCTTTTGTTTAATTGTTAAACGAACAAGAGTGACTTCATATACAAGCTGTAAGTGGATTGTTAAGCTCGAGCATCCTCTGCGGATCTAGAGCGAAGTTACAGTAAGGGTTATGGCAAGAAAACGGCGCAATTCCAAAAAACATTGGACTCAAATTTTCAATCAAAATAGTTTAAAAGTACTGCTGGGTGTTGTGGCAACAGGCAGCTTCGCGATTGCCTTTGGTCAGGAAAAAGTAAGTCAGTGGATGTCGCTGATTCCAAGTACAGGCAACGGTGCATGCCTGACTCCGTTTTATCGGGAAGTACCGCCATATTTACTGAAAGCTAGCCTGCAAAAAGACAGTTATCCGCTATGTTTTAATGATTTTAGTGTGATGTATTCAGGTGTATCCAAAACGCCGTTATGGGTGGCTGAAGCATTAACCCCTGCACGTTTTAATCAGCGTATTCCACGTGAAGATAATTTTCATGAAGAACCACGGGTTAAGGCAGAACACCGTGCGACGTTACAGGATTATCGTGGTTCGGGCTATGACCGTGGTCACATGGCGCCAAATGCAGATATGACCAATTTGGCCGCGCAGTTTGATAGTTTTTCTCTGGCCAATATTGTGCCGCAAGCGCCTAAAAATAATCAGCAAGTCTGGCGTGAACTTGAAGAAGCCACCCGTGCAATGGTGACCAAACAAAAGCAAGATGTGTATGTGATTACAGGGCCAAGCTTCAATACCAAACGTCTAAAAACGATTGGGCAGGGTGTGATTGTGCCGACTGCAGTATATAAAGCCGTGTATATGCCGAAAACTGGAGCAATTGGGGCGTATTACGCACCGAATAATGACTCACTACAGGTGAAAGTGGTCAGTGTCTGCTATTTAGAAGAACAGTTGGGCATCAATTTGTTCCCACAATTAAGCGAAGAGCAAAAGCGAAATACTTACAAATTGCCACTGACCGCGAATGCTGTCAAAGCCAATACGCCAATTGCATATTCGCATTGGGATGCAGAAAGCCAATGTGCTGAAGAGGTGCCTACCGAGCAGTTACAAGCTTTACAGACCGAATTTAAACGCTCAGGCAGCAGTCCTGCTTCAGGTGCCAGTATTGACACAGAAACCCAAGATGCAATTGTGAAGCAGTTGATTGAAGCACTGTTGCAATATATTTTACAGTTGTTGAAATCTTAAACTGGGTTAAGATGCAAAGTATGGCCCCTTCACGCTCAGGTGAATTCAATGTTTAAACCGTTTCAAAATGGCACTGAATCACACGCCATTTATGATCTAACCTTAGAAAATGATCTCGATTGCATCAATGTCTATGGCAATTTGCAAATCAGTAAGGATCAGGCAGGGTTACAGGCAGCTAAAGCCTTGCAAGCTATGATTAATGAGGTCGTGGCAGCATTGGAGCAATGCCCAAACTTACCTGAAAAACTGGAACGTCCCGAAGCGGGTGAAATTGAAAATCCATTCTTATGATGGATAAAATTTAAACGGATTGAGCTTCCAAGCAGCAAGATATAAAAAAGCCCGCCACTTTACAGCGCGGGCTTTTTATTTTGGATCATTCAAATGCAAAGTTTTGAATTAGTCTTCAGTTTTAGCCATAGCTCGATACAACACCGCACCAATCACCGCACCGACAATTGGAGCGACCCAGAAAGCCCAAAGCTGGCTCAGTGCTGCAGTTTCTGCAAAGAAGGCTACACCTGTACTACGTGCAGGGTTAACAGATGTATTGGTCACAGGAATACTGATCAGGTGGATTAAGGTCAGTGCCAAACCAATTGCAATTGGGGCAAAACCTGCAGGCGTACGTTTGTCAGTTGCACCCATAATAATCATCAAGAAACCTGCAGTGAGTACAACTTCAATCATTAAAACTGAGCTAAGTGCGTATTTACCAGGAGATAAATCTCCATAGCCGTTGGTTGCGAAACCACCTGTACCTGCAAAGCCTGCTTGACCTTGAACAATCAGATACAGCACCAATGCCGCTAGCGTTGCACCAATAATTTGCGAAATAATATAAGGCGCCAGTTCTTTGGCTTCAAAACGACCGCCTGCCCATAAACTAATACTGACCGCAGGGTTAAAGTGTCCACCTGAAATATGACCAAGCGCATAGGCTGCTGTTAAAACGGTCAAACCGAAAGCAAGTGATACACCTACAAAACCAATGCCCAATTCAGGGAAAGCTGCCGCCAATACCGCACTACCACAGCCACCGAAGACCAGCCAGAAGGTCCCAATCAGCTCCGCGAAATATTTATTTAATTTGATTCTCCAGTGCTTATTTTTTGAGTTAAATTGATTTAACTTAAATTAAACTAATCGCATTTTATAACAATAGTGTGATGAATTTATCATAAATTTAAGTAGAAAGGATAAATTATACACGGCGCTGCAAGCGCCATTGTTGAGGGGTGTGCTGTGTCCATTGTTTAAAGGCGCGCTGAAAAGCACTCTGTTCTGAATAACCCAAGAGCAGAGCAATTTCCTGCAAACTTAAATGCGGGTCTTGCAAATACTGTTCTGCCAGTAAACATCGTACTTCCTGCATACGCTTTTGATAAGTCGTGCCTTGCTGTTGTAAATGGCGCTGTAATTGACGTACAGAAATATGCAATTGTTGGGCAATATGTTCAATTTGATACATATTTTTTTGCAGACCCGTCAAAATGGCTTGCTGCAGGCGCTGATCGGTCTGGGTGCTATTTGGTAGTTTATCTAGCAAGGCCTGCGCCTGTTGCAGCAATAGATGCTGTAAGGTTTGATCGCCCTGATGAAAGGGTTTTGCCAACTCGGAAATGGGCAGTAACACTTGGGTAATTGGCTGAGAAAAACGCACTTTGCAATGAAAATACTGTTCATACAGCGCAATGTTTTTAGGTGCGGGATGATGAAAATGCACTTCGTGCAGGCAAATGTCCTCAAACTGCATAAAATGCTTAAGAAATTCCATCATTAAAGCAATTGCGATCTCATCGGTCAGTTGTGTGGTCATATGCACAGGCAATTCCGACCAACGGATAGATAAATAATCGTTTTGTGCTTCGACCTGCAACGGGCCGCCATCATAAATCAGCCGATGAAAATCATGGTAACGTTGTAGTGCCTCGCCCAAATGGTCACAGGACAGGGCTAAATAGGCAATGATGCCCAAATGTTTGGGCTGCACATATTTGGCAATTTCCAGGCCCAAGGCAGGTTGCGGTAACTGCTGCTCTAAGGTGTTAAGCAATTCACGCCAAAGCGCATAATCAAAGCGTTCAAGATTTTGAATACTATGTAATTTTTCTGGAATAGGCAGTTGTTTTGCTTGGTAATAGCACATTAATAAATGCCCTAAGCCGCCATAGACCGAGCCTGTATATTCTTTGAATTGTTGCATGTGTTATCAATTTATTTTTGTCGTCATTTGTCAATGATATAAATTTCTTTGGTCAAGATCTAGTCTACTACTGCACCTATAGTGAACACAGCGGTCAAATCGTACAGGCAGGGAGGCGAGCTGATGTTAAAAGGATTTGTGGTAGGTTTGGTGGTTGCCAATGGTTTTGAATGGGTGGCACATAAATATATTTTGCACGGAACACATCGCCCGGGGCGGCGCCGTTATAGTCCAGTGCCTGAGAGTATGAAATCGCATTGGGAGCACCATCGTGAAGTGCGTAAAACCAGTTTTCATGATCATGGCTATGTTGAAGGCATCAGTAACTGGCGTACTAAAAATGAAATTGTGTCTTTGGCTGTGGTGGCTACAGTCGCCAGTGGTGTGTTCTATCCGATCTCTAAGGGCATGAGTCTGGCTGCTATTTATAGTGCAGCGAATTATTATTATATTCATCGTCGTGCGCATTTAGAGCCAGAATGGGCGGTTAAAAAAATTCCGTGGCATTATGACCATCACATGAACAGCAATCAGGATGCGAACTGGTGTGTGACTAAGCCTTGGTTTGATTATCTTTTAGGAACGCGAGTCATTTCAGCGCCTGCTTTACAGGAGCAAAATCCGCTAGGCATTGCCTTACCTCAGGTGATTGCACAGGGTTTAAACCGTTTGTCTGCTGCATATTTTCCTGCCAAATGGGTCGAGAAAAAATTAGCTGTGGCAGAGCAGGTATCTTAACTATGTTGCAGCAAATGAAGGTTTGTAGTGACAGCTTAGGCAAGTCTTGTCGCAAATGGTCAATATTTTAGGTGTTTTTGGTCAATATTTCGGCTAAAGCTCTGCGTATATTGTGTGCAGTGAAATATCCACGGATGTTTCGGTTGAATATTGTGTGATGATGAATTGATTTTGTTGATTATTTTTTATAAGTCTATTTAAAAAGATAAAAGAACCTCAGCGCTGTGGTTTTTTGAGTTGATAGGAGTCTTCGGACTCCTTTTTTTCTGCCTAAATTTTACGTTGACTTCAGTTTTAGGCTAAAAAAAGTGCAATCCTCAGATTGCACTTTTCACAGTTCGTTTGCACTATGATTTTACAAACGCATTTCAATGCCTTGTGCTGCCAAATATTGTTTGGCTTCAGGAATGGTGTGCTGACCAAAGTGGAAAATTGAGGCGGCCAGTACCGCATCGGCACCGCCTTTTAGAATTCCATCGGCCAAGTGTTGTAAATTGCCTACACCGCCAGAAGCAATGGTAGGTACCGTCACACGGTCATTGATGGCACGCATGAGTGCCAAGTCATAGCCTGCTTTGGTGCCATCGGCATCCATTGAGGTGACCAGCAACTCACCTGCGCCGTAGTCTGCCATTTTTACAGCCCATTCAATTGCGTCAATACCAGTGGGTTTACGACCACCGTGGGTGAAAATTTCCCATTTGTTATCACCCGTTTTTTTCGCATCAATAGCAACCACAATACATTGTGCGCCAAAGCGCTGTGAGGCTTCCTGTACAAATTCTGGGTTAAACACGGCTGCAGAGTTAATGCTGACTTTATCTGCACCTGCGTTCAATAACAGGCGAATGTCTTCAACCTTGCGCACGCCACCACCTACGGTCAGAGGAACGAACACGGTTTCTGCCATACGCTCTACAGTACGGTAAGTGGTATCACGACCATGATGGGTAGCGGTAATGTCTAAAAAGGTGATTTCATCGGCACCTTGTTCATTATAACGACGCGCCACTTCTACAGGGTCGCCCGCATCACGAATATCAAGGAATTGCACGCCCTTGACCACGCGACCATTATCTACGTCTAGGCAAGGAATAATACGTTTCGCTAGCATAAATTTTTCCAATTATTACAGCCGATTATGAAACTCACCCACACAAGCGCTACACCTTGGTAGATGGAGCGGGTATTCTATCAAACTTAGCTCAGGTTTTTCGCAGGTTTTCTATGTCGGTTTATACTCCTTTGACTTTAAAGGAAGTTCAGGTCTTTGCAGCAGCCTATGGATTGGAGGTCTTGGCGCTGATTCCTATTCAAGGTGGTATTCAAAACACCAATTATTTTTTGCGTTGCGACAATCAAAGCGAGTACGTGCTGACCATTTTTGAAGAACTCGACCAACAGGCAGCGGCTGAGTTAATTCCTGTATTGCAGCATTTGGGGCAAACAGGTTTGCCTGTGGCGGTGCCTTTGTCACACTCAGGACAAGCCATTCATCGTTTAAAAGATAAACCTGCGCAAATTGCACCGCGTTTGATTGGACAGCACCCGACCATAGCAAGCGAAGCACAAGTTGCAGCGATTGCCATTGCTCAGGCAAAAATGCATGTGGCTTTGCAGGACTTTAGCTTGCAGCGTGATCATGTGCGTGACCATGCTTATTGGGCCAGTGTTGCACGCCAATTAAAACCCAGTCTAAATGTGGCAGATCAAGCCTTATTATCCAAACTACTCGGACTGTATGAGGCCTTGACCGCAGTCTATCCGCAGCGTCCCAAAGGCTTTATCCACTCAGACTTGTTCCGTGACAATACCTTGTTCGCAGATGATCATTTACAAGGTATTTTAGATTTTTACGAATTAAATCAGGATGAATTGCTATTTGATATTGCGATTACCCTGAATGATTTTTGTACCGATTTTCCCGAGCTAAGCTTAAATGAAAGCAAGGCGATTGCATTTTTAAATGCCTACGAAACGGTGCGGCCTTTAACCCAAGACGAAAAAGCTTGTTTAGAACTCTATTTGGCAATGGCGGCAGGACGTTTTTGGTTAATGCGTTTGCAAGTGGCTGCTAAAAATGCGGCAGAAGGGCGGACAGGCGCAGATATTTTGCAGAAAAATCCAGATGAAATGCGGAATATGCTGATTGAACGCTTAAAGTTTGTGACGGCTTAAGGATACAGAGATGCGTGATCAAGGACGTTTAGTAGAGTGGTTTGATGAGCAGGGTTACGGTTTTATTCAGCCAAATGACCGCCAGAAAGATCGGGTGTTTTTACACATTAAGGATTTTGCTCGTCAGGGGCCACGTCCCATTGTTGGTTGTGCTTTGGAATATACCGTAACGGTAGATGAACGTGGTCGTTATCGAGCGCAGCAAGCCGTTTATTTAAAAGCTACACAGACCAAAGCAACAGCGGCATCTTCTGCGAAAGCCAAAACATCCAACAGCACACAAAAAATGCAGCCCATACAGATGCTATGTGTGGCCTATATTGTTGTTTTGGCTTTGTTGACCATGTTGGGGCTACTGAGTGGGATGTTGTTATTATTCATCAGTTTGATGAATGCTCTGAGTTATTGGCTGTATGCACAAGATAAAGAAGCTGCACAGCGGGGCGGGCGCCGTATTCCTGAAAATAATTTGCATATCGTCGCTTTTTTAGGGGGCTGGCCTGCGGCATGGTTGGCACAACAAAAATTACGCCATAAAACACAAAAACAACCCTTTGGTAAGATTTATTTTTGTACAATTTTCTTAAATATCTTACTGATTTTATGGTTTATTTCACCTTTTAATCAGTTGAATATCTAGTTGAGGGTGTTGTTTCCCTAACAGACGAGTCAGGAGTAATTAACTATAACTAAAAATATAGACAAATATTTGCATAAGCGCTCATTTTGTCTATGTCGATTCAGTAGTGGCAAGGTGGGTATTTATTAGAGATTTAAATGATTATCTTTTGTATTT
>NZ_JAAZQW010000055.1:0-12305 GCF_012371415.1 Acinetobacter sp. A3 | reverse complement strand
TGAACATCAAATTCAGCACTCAATTCAGCAAGTGTTTTTTCTGCTTTAATCGCAGCAAGTGCTACCTTAGCTTTAAAGTCATTTGAATGATTTCTTCTTGGTCTACGTGTCATAAAATACTCCATATATTGATGTTTATAACATCATTTGGGGAGCAAAATATCACTTATAAGTGTTGTTCAAATTTCCTGATCCACCTCTATAGGAAGGAGAGGTAGGCCACCAAAGTTAATGAGTGGCCTTTAGATTAAGCATCGCTTTGGTCAAATAATGCAGCGTCCCGATTATTTTTCCTGAAATTTTAATTCAACCTGATAATCGTCTTGGGTCACTTTTATTTTATGGTCTTTATATTTACGCTTACTTGGAGAAAGGGCAGAGCTCGTGACCTCTTTATGGAATTCACTGTCTGACATAAAAAAGTAGTAGGCTTTATAACCCAATAAGATTTTATCTATCTTTTTCCCTTTTTTCTCTGCAGTACGAATGAGTCCATTTAGATAATCTAAGCTGATGTTCTCTGACATTCCCAAACCCTCGAAAATAAAGTTGCATTATCACACGAGGTATAAGCGAGTTTTATTACAAATTGATGACACGTGTATTGGGGGGTATCGCCATGTTTACGTCGTGTTCGTATTTTGGAAGAGGCGGGCATTATTCAGCAATATACTGCTTTGATTGATGCAGAAAAGGTTGGGAAAAGTTTGACCCTGTTACGCGTATTTGGTTGATTGGACAAGATATTGAAACAGTACAACGTTTTACCGATACGATTCAGGCGCTACCTGAGGTTGTAGAGTGTCATTTAATGGTGGGAGACTGTGACTTTTTATTGAAGATTGTGGTGTCAAATATTGAAGAATATCGGCAGCTACAGATTAAGCATTTAAAGAGAGAAAATTCAGTACAAAATATTAAAACCGAAATTCCAATGCAAAAGATCAAACAAACTTCGGCTGTGCCTTTAGACTAAACATTCGATGTAAAGTGTACGAAAATATAAGCCGTTGCCGTCTAGCTCCCGATATTCTTTTAATTCAGGTTCAAGATTGGCTAGGACTGTATCCGACATAGGACCGCGTTTTATTTCATTTCTTTTCATGGCTTGTACACCAGTGAGTTCAATAAAATGTGCAATGTACACGGTATATGTACACTGTAGCTAGTTATGTTTAGTTATGTTTAGG
Organism: Acinetobacter sp. A3; assembly: GCF_012371415.1. Lineage (NCBI taxonomy): Bacteria > Pseudomonadati > Pseudomonadota > Gammaproteobacteria > Moraxellales > Moraxellaceae > Acinetobacter > Acinetobacter sp. A3. The sequence goes on along the minus strand of NZ_JAAZQW010000055.1, from coordinate 11,115 downwards.
CAAGAAAAAAGGCTTAAATCCTTTAGATTCAAGCCTTTATCTTAATAAAACACGCATATTTTGCCATGTTTTGTTAGGTATATGGTGGGGTGGCGTCTACCGAATTAAAAACTTAATATGTTGATTTATATACATTTTAAAGTTTTGTAAAAATCAACCATACATAACACCATACAAGATGCCAATTACTTAATATATCATTAACTTAAAAGCCTATTTATCGAGTTCAATTCTAACAATTGAAATTGAACTCGTCTAGGTTATGTATATCGTGTGGAAGCTATTGAGCAATAATTCGAGAGTCTAACGATTCCAGTCTCCAAATGTATTTCCTTCATCATCCATATAGATTCCATCTCCAAGATAAATAGCGCCATGCTCATCAGGGGCACAATCGCCAAAAATTTCTAACAGTTCAGCATTGACCGAATTCATTACAATATTCCGTGAGAACTCCTTTTCATCCGAGTTATAACGGTGATAATCGGCTACCGAATACCCTAGTCCCTCTAATTCATCATCGGTCATTACACCTAATTTACTCTTCAAGCGACCTATTGAATGAATCCATTTTCTATCATCTTTAACAAAAACTTCCCCACCGTATGCTTCAGGGTCTTCAAAAGGCTCATAGCCATTTTCAACTGCTCGTTGCTTGCTCACCTCAAGCCATTCAGGAATATTCATAACCATTCCAACATTAAAACCTCTTTAAATTCTTATATCTTAAGCCCAAATATGAGTGGCCATTTTAAATAAAATTTTCTGTCTGGTTTCCAAAGCATCACGGTCAAATACATTGATACCTTCCAACTCATTTAGATCAAATTTCGCTCTAAATGCTTTAAAGTCTAGATTTGATTTATAAAAATCTTCTCGTAAAGTTTCATTCCATAAAAGCGTACCTGAGTATGTCTTCAACTTCTCTTCATAAGTTTCATTATTGCTCGAGATATTATCCTTACCTTTTAACAATAAGATACCACCTAGACGATTTCGCTCATTCACGAATAAGTCTTCTTGGTTATCAAATAACGCTAGGCTTTCTGCATTCCTTGAAAGTATATGTTCTATATGAAAACCGTTAACTGAGCCCGTGTTTGAAACTAAAGGTTGGTATGAATGTCTCATCTCCACATTCAGATTCTTTGCTAAAAAACCTTCAACCCTAGCAAAAAAATATCTCTTGAATCTAGCATTTAAATTATCACCAGTATTTTTAAACAACGAATAATCAAAAGGATTCTCAGGTTGAACCTGTCTCTTTTTCTCTATTTGAGACTTGAGTTCGTTATCAAATACAGAACGTATGATAGACAAATCCTGCTCACGTATTTCACTTGAAATGCGGTAAAGAGATTCTTGAAAAGCATTACTTTCATAGCAATTCTGAAGTTGTAAAAGAGCAAAGAACCGATCTATCTCTTTAGCTATACTGTTTAACTTCTCATCTTCATTCGGATCATCAATGCTACAAACTGACAATCCTAACAAAAGGCTACCATCTAAATCATTTAAAGAGTTAAAAGTAAAATAAGAATTTGAATCATTTGATAATTTATTTAAAAGATTGGCATAAACTTTGGAATAGTAAGTAAAGTCTGCATCTAAAAAATCCACAACCCCCTTAGGATTGTGATCTAAGCATAATTTACTTTGAAAACTCGATGAGAAAATGATTCTATGGTAGTCACCATCAAACTTTTGCCCCTCGGCTCTCGTGTCAGCAAATTTAGACTTCAAATAGAATCTGAAGAATCTATCCGCCTCATCCTCGCTAAACTTGTTAATTTTTTTGAGGCTAGTTTCCCAAAGCTCATTATAATTTTTACTTTCTAAGAGTAATTTATCAATCTGACCTAATAATTTCCCTTTAAGAATCTCATAAGGCTTAAGTTTTACCCCCCTATCATTGATAACCTCAAAAACCATAGGAACATCTGTCTGCTCCACTGAAAGATTGATTAGCACTAATCGTCTTAAAAAGTAAAATACAAAAGTTTCCAACTTATGGTGGTTATCACCAATATATGTGTCAAACCATTCAGATATAACTTTGTAGTTTTTTACCATATTGACTGCAGTAAGACCCGAGTCTATTGGTGCTGTATCTGCATCACCCGAGTAAAGTGCATCTAGAGTCTTTAGATGCCCCTTATGATTCATCCAAAAGGTATTTTCAAAACCAACTTGTCCACAAATTTTTGCATCCACCCATTTACTTAATTTACTTTTGTTATCCACCAATCTACGGTACATATTAATAATAATTAAAGTAATGGTTGTAAGCCGTTGCTGACCATCGACAACATACACTTCACCATCAATAGTGTTGGTGACATAAGTATTAAGGTAGTACCAAGGATATTTAGTATCTATCACCTTTGGTTCGGGTGGTAAATCCGAATTAGCCGAATAAACTTCGTTAAATTTATAAAATACATCATCCAGTAGTCTATTTACTGGCTCAGCACTCCATTTATAATCTCTTTGATAAAAATCAATGTTGTACTGCGTATTTGAAAATAAAGTGTCAATATTTTGTTTGTCTGGAGAAACATCCATTAATTAAATACCCTCAAAAAATAAAAATGGCAGATAGGTATCTGCCATATAAAAATCAAATATCCAACTTCGGTAAAGCTCTAACAATCTTCATTGTTTCAAGGCTCACCGTAATCACGCGCAAGAACAATTCGAGCGGATAAGCAGGGTTGTTCATCGTTTCAATTGCCCAGTCGTTTGCGTCATTTACAATTCCGCTGTCCTTATGTGTAGATACGCCCTGACGCTCCATTACCCACTCAAGTGCAGGCTTACCATTCACCACGTATTCATACGCCTCTAACGGGATGTCCTTGATGGTGATGCGCTTGTTGTAAACCACCGTACCTTTTTCACCTTTCTTGGCAAACTTCATCTTTTCAACATAGAAGTCTTCAGCGGTCAATTGATCGTACGCCGTGCTACCTGTATCCAATGTTGCTTTGTAAGGCTCAACAGTTTCGTAGTTCAGATGCCAATGTGCAAGCTCACGACCCGCCTTAGAGAATGCCCAAAAGTCTTCAGCTTTCTTCACACATGGAATACGTGGCAATTCTTTGGTCAGATTGTCCGCATAGCGTTCGCGATATTCTTCACTATGGAGCAAGCCGTAGGTGTAGTAGAAGATGTCTTCTTTCGTGATCTGTCCGCTAGGGTACGCCGTTTGGAAGTGCTGTAAGCCGTCGTCACTGATGCCGTCTTTGCGCTCATACTTGATTTCACTTACTGTTAAATCAAGTGATTCATCAAATAGATCACCTGAACCTACATTTTTATCTTGGGTGATTTTTTCATAAAGATAGATAGGGAAACATTGTGCTCCAGCTTCTAATAAATTTAAATCAGGAATAAGGTTACTTATGAATACAGAGAAACCATTTCTTGAACCTCTACCGCATGTCATGATTACCAAATTGTCCAAATGCTGTTCAGTGAAAATATCGTATAGTTTATAAACACAGTTATTAAAATGGCGATTAAAATATAAATTTTGCTTAGTGAATGGTCTGTATAATGCAGTGCAAAACTCAAATGAGCTGATGTTGTGAATATATCCTTTCTTTACGTCATTAAATACCTCTCTAGTCCAACTTATATTCGTAGGGTCTAAGTTAACAAAATCCTTTGGTTCACCTGGATTTTCTATTTTTTTAAAGCGAATAGTTTCCTTATTGTAAAAATCCACCATTCGATTAATATTACTAATCAATTTATTTTTTGAAAAATTAAAACACCAAGCATCCCTGTTAGTCTTTACTCCACCTGAATATAACTTAAAGATACTATTGCCATCCTTAACTTTAGAGCCAATTTCTATATAATTGAGGAATGAGTTATCACGTTGATTTAACCAATCATTAAATTCATTTGGAATAACAGTTTCACTATTAACATTAAAAAGGTCACTTACTACACTCTTAATATTTTTTAGAATATTGAGCTTGTCGTCTCGTTTTAAATTTTGACCAATATCTAAATATCGAATTTCTCCTTTTTTATTTTTAGAGGAGTTTTTAACTAATATAGATATTGCAATACCGGTCATACTACCTTGACCAAAAATATTTTCACCTTCTCCAGCTTTCCCCTTAGAAAGCATATTTTTTCGTATATCTCCTCTTAAATTTAATATATAGAGAGTAGAAAAATCTTTTACTAGATGTTTTCTCATACCATCCATTGCAGGTTTTTCAATAAAGCCACTCCCAGACACAAAGCCAATAATTCCATCTTTTCCAATTCTATTTGATGCCCACTTTATTGCTCTGATATATGAATCATAGAGTGCATTTTTTAAGACAGCATTAGTATCTTTGGCATATGTATCCCTGATATCACTGTCTAAACTAGGATATTGAAGATTTGCGTTGTTATCATTCCCACTATTTTGACTAGCCGAATAAGGTGGGTTACCAATAATCACCTGAATATCGAGAGACTTCTGACGTTTACGGCGTGCACTATTATCCACAAGCACTTGATCAACCAAGTCTTCTTTTTCGTACATTTGGAACGTATCGGTTAAACAAATACCTTCAAACGGCGTGTATTCGTCGATAATTTCGCTGTGATACACCGCTTCAATGTTGATGGCTGCAATGTAGTAGGCGAGCAAAACTAGCTCATTGGCATGAATCTCGTTCTTGTATTTATAGGTAAGTTGCTTCGGTGGAATTAAGCCGCTTTGCAATAAGCGAGAAATGAACGTCCCCGTACCAGTGAACGGGTCTAGCACGTGCACACCTTCATCAGCAAAGCTCTTGCCGAACTCTTGTTGAAGAACATCGTTGACGCTGTGAATGATGAAGTCCACCACTTCAACAGGTGTATATACAATGCCTAGACGTTCAGTCATACGAGGGAAAGCATTACGGAAGAATTTGTCGTAAAGCTCAACAATAATCTTCTGCTTACCTTCCGCACTATCAATGCCTGACGCTCGCATCTTAACGCTGTCATAGAAGCGTTGTAAGGCTTCTGTTTCGCTGTCTAACTGGTGCTGATTAAGTACGTCCAACACCTTTTGCATTGCAACAGCCATCGGGTTATGTGCGGCAAAGCTGTATTCATCAAACAACGCATCAAAGACTGGCTTGGTAATAAGATGCTGTGCCAGCATTTCGATGATTTCGGCATCCGATACGGCATTGTTCAGGTCGTCACGGATTTCATTGGCAAATTCTTCAAAGACGGCTTGTTCTGCTTGGCATTCGGGACGGGCTAAAATGTCCGTAATGAGCTTAATGTGGGTTTGTGCAATCTTGGCAATGTCATTCGCCCAATCTTCCCAATGGTGGCGGTTACCGACCTTCTGAACCACTTTAGCAACGATAGCACGCTCAATCTCGCCTGATTCAAAACTAAAGGATTGTTGAGTATCTTCGGTGTCATCTTGCTTAGACTTTTTCGATGGTGTACCGATGGTTGTAGCACCTTTGCCTGCGGCTTTCTTCTTGGCTTTCGCAGCAACTTTATCAGTAATCGCAATGACCTCCATCTTAGATCGGTCAATGCCTGTTAAATCCATTTTATTAATCATGGCATCAAAGCGGTCATCGTGTGAACGAAGTGCATTCAGCACTTGCCAAACCACTTTGTAAGTTTGGTTGTCATCAAGCGCCTTATGTGGCTCTACCCCAGGTGGAATCACAACAGGCAAAATCACATAGCCACGCTTCTTATTCGGTGCAAGGCGCATCACACGCCCAACAGATTGCACCACATCAACTTGTGAGCTGCGCGGTGTCAGGAATAACACCGCATCAAGTGCAGGCACGTCTACACCTTCAGACAAACAACGTACGTTACTTAGAACACGACAAATCGGACGCTCTACGCCGTTTTCATCAACTTGTGGCTCAGGCGTTGCTTTGAGCCAATTCAGTTTTTCTTCTTTCTTGTCTGCACCCATGCCACCATCGACGTGCTGCGCTTCGCAAATCAAGCGATGTGAGATTTCATTGCCTTCTTTTGCTTCGGCATCTTGGTAGGCTTCAACAACGGTTTGGAAGATATTTGCGATACGAGTAGAACTGACTTGGTGCTTACGCGCTTTTGCCGTTTGGTCAATCACTTGACAAAAAGCCAATGCACGTTGCATTGGTGCTGTGTCTTCTTCTACATCTGCATGAATCCCTTGTTTAGATAACGCTTTCCAACAGCCAACAATACGTGCCGCATCATCTACAACGATTTCACTGTCCTCAGTAATAGTGCTTCCGATTTTTTTGATAATCGTGTCCGAATCTACTGTCAGTACAATGACCTTGTAATCAACCAACAAACCACGCTTCACCGCTTCTGAAAAGTTGATGGTATAGAGCGTTTCGCCAAACAGCTTTTCATCATCCATTGAAAACAATGTGAAATCGGTTGCATTGTTTTTAACATCATCTGAGAAAATACGTGGTGTTGCTGTCATATAAAGACGTTTTTTACCCAGAATAAAGCCAGCATCGTGAATTTTTACAAAATTAGAATCGTCTTCACTATCATGCGTTGACCCCGTAGTACGGTGAGCCTCATCACATATAATTAAATCAAACTCTCCCATGCCCTCATCATTCTGTGCATCACTCACAGTATTAATCGAATGGTAAGTTGAGAACACAACAGTCATGTGCTCGTCGTCATGATGCTTCTCTACATTTTCTGCTAATTTCTTCGCATCTGTTGTCGCTGGATATTGCAGTTCATGTTCAAGAGTTGTGACTGCATCAATGACAGATGCTTTTTTCTTTTTGCCGACTTCTGTATCTGAACATACAGCATAGCTATGCAACGGCGTTGTTGATTCTTGTGTCCATTCAGTCAATGTTTGGGACAACAAGGATAAACTTGGTACAAGGAACAATACGCGCTTGCCTTTGCCCGCACATTCTTCAGCAATTTTAAGACTTGTAAAGGTTTTACCTGTACCACAAGCCATGATGAGCTTACCGCGCTCTAGATTCTGATCGTACAAGCCAATTTTCACATTCACTAGAGCGGCTTTTTGATGATCTCGAAGGTCTTTTTTCTTTTTAAAAACAACTTCTTTCTTTTCCGCGAACAATGACCAATCAATCACACTTTGTTCTAATGTTTCAAGATCAATCTTAGTGACAGGCGGGTCTTGATTATTTAAGGTGTCTAAAGCATTGGCTGACCATTCATGAGTGGTACTGACAATAATGCGACGTGAAAAGTCTTTCTTAGATGCCGCGGAAATGAAGCTATCAATTTCTGATTTACTTACCTTGCGATCTGCGTCATAGAGCTTACATTGAATGGCATGAAATTCGCCGTCTTTGGTCGTTGCGACAAGGTCAATCCCTGTATCTTTACCCGATTTTCCTTCTTGTTTTGCCCATTCAGAATAGGTTTGTACCACCGTGAACAGGTCGGCATAGAAAGGTTCATTTTCAAAATACTTAATACAAAGTAATTCGAAGTAAGTTCCTTTTTCTCGTTCTGTTTTCGCTGTTGTTCTATAGCTGTTAATTAGGTCAAAAAAAGCTGACATGACAAAGTCCAAAAGTGCCCCGATATATACCGCTATATTAGGCAAAAAATTCATAAATCCAAAACTTTAATTACAACCTGAATATTATTGCCTAGCTTCTCGTATTTGCGACTTTACCCCGTAACAATACACTTTCATGGAATCATTCAAACATAGCAAATAGGCGCAAATGAGAGCTTTCTAGAGTGTGTATTTACTATTCTGTTAAACATCTGATTATTCAGAGATAAGTTTCAATCAAGCTTATGTTAAGTTTAGACTTAGAAGTATAAGAACAACGTCCGAAACACAATTTTTTTGAATACTAGGCATACAAGGATTTTTATTTCTTCTAGGACTTCAGTCACATCAATAAATCAAGTCAACTTATTAATCGGTACAAATTTTAGCTATCATTAATTTAAATACTTTTCATCTTAATATATGAATATTTCCTTCATTGTTTTAAATAAATATACATACCTAATGTTATTAGGCAACTTTAACACTATGAACAAGCCCTAAACCATACTCTATATAGCTTAGAGCTAAGTGCTCTCAGAAATAAATGATCCGAAATTTGCGAATTAGAATTTCTGTGCTAGAGCTTTTACTGCTAGTCTTTTAGCCTCATTGAAAGCTCCATTTGTAGCGATTGCATTCAATAAAACACGCTTATGCCTATTAACCATAATAGAAGCATGTTCTTCTCCGAATGGCTTTACTCGTGTGTAGTACACATCTTTTTCCTTGTATGTTGCTCTCTTACTAAGCTTGGTAAATTGCATTTTCTTAAATCCAAATTTGATAAGCTGTGACAAATTCAGAATGTTTCGGTCAACAGTTTCATTATCAAAAATTGATTTTTTCAAAGTAATTTCAATACGAGCTCTGTGCTGTTTGTGAAGTAAAGGCTGACCTCCTTTATCCGTACGTTTGAAATACAACCTCACACAAAACTCATCATACCGATGATCGCCTACTCCAATGTTGTAGCCACCTTGTAGTAGGTCATACAACTCTTGCATTGATTCAGGTATATCACGCTGAGTCCCTTTCGTTTTATATACTCGAAATAACCTAGCGGTTTGAGGATATTGCATTGCTTTATGCAATTTTATGACTACCGCAGAACTATCTCCTCCATAGAGGTCAAATGAGAGTTCAATTGCTTCAACCATCATAAGCTCAATTTTCGCACCGTACTGTTTTTGCAACAAATCAGTGATTTTCTTTAAATCTTTTTTGTTCTGTACATCATGGAGTCGGATTGTAAATGACATACCATCCTGAGTAATTTGACTTTCATCCTTCGCAATATAGTGCCGTGTACCAGTATTCCGTGTAATAAATGCTTTGATATAACTACGAGCTTTGGGATCCTTATAAAATATACATAGGTTAGGATCTACCGTAAAACGAAGATCAAGCCAGTCAATTACTGCTTTCATTTTCAAAGTCAAAAAAGATGTTGTATTCACTTTTTGATAGACTTCGGCTTCTTTTACATTATTCGCCAAACGTAATTGATAGTTATCTAAAAGCTGATTTAGATATGAACTAGAACTATTTAAAGTAATCGACCCATACATATTTTGACGCACATATACATCTTTGGATGAGTCTTTAATTTGATCAGCATTAACAGATGATTCATCAAACAGTCGATCAAGCTTTTTTCGCTCTAATCTCTTTTGGGCTAGAGCGAACCGAATAGAATGTTGAATTTCCGCAATATCTAATGACTTAATATGTGCAGTTAAATCTTTTCTCATATTTTATAAAACCTATGAACAGACTATAAAAAAGGAGATGTAGAACATCCCCTTTTAGTAAATCTCTGTTTTGTTATTTACTTAACTTTAACTGTCGATGAATTTCCTCAACAATGGATGATGTATCAATTTTTAATTGGGTTGAGGCTTCAATGTGAAGAGCAATCAATTCCGCTGCTCCCTGAATACCTTTTGGTGTATGTAAATCAACCGCAATATCACCTGTATCAGCATACTCGATCACATTATCTACTTCAGACTCAATGAATTTTTTCATTGCTTCTGCACCTGTAACTACTGTGTTGTCACCTAAAATTACTTCAAGTTCATTTAAAACATCCATGCACTTCTCCTTTAGCTTCTTGCTTATGAGCATTAATGAAGGCTTTTAAGCCTGCCTCTGTGTAAAACAGTTCACCATCAATTAGGTGATAATTGATGAGAAAACCGTCCTGTTCTTTCCACTTTCGTGGATTATGTTTCAAATAAGACCACCATTGTTTTGTAGTACGCTTATTTAATTCCGCTGTTAACAACAGTGCAGCATTCCAAATGCTATACATTTCTTTCATCGCACTTTTCCTAACTCACACTTTGGATTAAGTAACTTTCAAACGCCGTATTAATGAGAATCACTTTTTCACCTTGATACAGTGCACTAAACACAATCGAAGCATTTGTTGTAACTTCACTTGTAATCTGACAGTCTGAATAAACTTCAAAGTATTTATTTAAATTAAGGACTGTTACTTTCATTTATCACTCCTGCTTATACCGCCAACTTTTGAGACTCATGCCATTTCAGAATCTCTCTATAATCAAAATATGACTTTGACTGCATTGAAGAGCCGAACTTGTACGCTTTTGGAAATGTTGAATCTCGTTTCATCAACTTATCCAAGCCATCAGTGCTTAACCCTAAAGCTTTAGCAGTATCTTTTTTGGTTAGTCGAATTGGTTGGATGTTCATAGTTACCTCAATTACAGCGTTTTACCGATGAGGCTAGTATGAGATAAAGATAAGTGGGTGTTCCAAGATCACGGAAGGCTTACTCCTCCGTAATCTTGAATACTTTTTATTCAAAAAATATTTTTATTGTTTTCTTTGATTGTTTTTTATTCTTTAGAGAAAGGTAATGATAAATTTTCTTCCTTACACCATTCAATAATAGTCTGGAAATCACGCTCCTGATTGAAACAACTCAACATGCAATTTACTAAATTCACCAAGTCTTCTTGATTATTAGCCATCTTGAAAGGTAAAACCTTTTTAATAAACTGAATACCCAATTTCCTTCCTAAATCCATTCTTTTATTACGGATGTCAATATTAGTCACCTTCGGATTCAACTGAATAATTGGTTTATTCTGTAATTTTTTAATTTGTGCAAGACTGAATTTAATATCATTAAAAGAAAAAACCATATTTTCAACTAATCCTAATACAGCGACTACGGTTGAAAGTTCAACTGGAGAAGCATTGTCTTTATATAATTCCTCAATACCTTCTGATAAGTTAATTCTTTTGATAATTATATTTTTATCTTGAGGATGTGAATAACTTGAAATGAAATGAGCTTTTTGATAATTATAATTTTCCTTCAACAATACGCAACCTAGATTCTTAGACTCGTGTTTAAATTGAGTAATAGATAAGCTAGACGAGCTACTGATACAATTAAATAAGTCGATATTAGTTATATCAGAAATATCTAAACGCACATAACCAACATATTAGACTTCCTTCATAAATCATTTTTCAATCAATTTAATTGTTTATCTTTCACCCAATCTAAATTGTATATGCCAGCA
>NZ_JAAZQW010000054.1:0-12406 GCF_012371415.1 Acinetobacter sp. A3 | reverse complement strand
TGTGCTTGACTTGGAATTGTCCATATAGGACATTTCTATTTGGTTATTAGGTAGGACATTTCTACTTAGGAATAACATGCGTTGTTAGAACCCATTCAAAATGTCTATATTCTCACCAATAAAAATGTCTAGTTTATGATGGCTTAAACATCATGGACTGGATATGAAATATAGATGCTGATCACTATGTCTGACAAAGAAATTCAACGTCTTGCTGTTCTGCAAGACGTTCGAGATCAACGTATTACCCAAGTCCGTGCTGCTGAAATCCTTAATCTTTCAACCCGTCAAATTACCTGGTTATTACAGAAGCTCAATCAAGATGGTGTTTCAGGTATGGCGCATGCCAGTCGTGGTCAATCTGGCCATCGTCGCCATGATGATTTATTAAAATCAAAATGTCTTTCCATTATTTCTGAACATCTGCTGGGATTTGGACCTACCTTGGCCCATGAAAAGCTCACTACCATTCATGGATTCAACAAGTTTGTATGTCGAACAGCATGGTAAGCTTTTAGCGTTTTACAGCGACAAACATTCAGTCTTCGGGGTGAATCAAAGCAGCAAGAAAGACACCAAGATTACGCAATTTGGGCGCGTACTCAGCACCCTGAATATCGATATTATCTTCGCCAACTCACCACAAGCCAAAGGCTGTGTAGAACGGGCGAATAGAACCCCTCAGGATCGTCTGATCAAAGAGATGCGCCTGGAAGGCATCTGTTCGATTGAGCAAGCGGAATGCCTGGCTGCCCTGCTTTATAGAGCAATTTAACTAACTGTGCGAAATTCCCCATCTGTAATCTTTGATTTAGGTGGGGATAGATAGCACGACTTTGGGACTTACTCATGTCCTTCTTGGTTTTGTATGTACTTTTGAAAGATAGTATTGCTCAAGCTCATCAATAGGCATCGGTTTGCCAAACAAATAGCCTTGATAATGGTAACAGCCCTGTTTTTCTAATATATCTCGTTGGGCTTCAGTTTCAACTCCCTCAGCAATTACAGAAATTCCCAAAGTTTTAGCCAAAACAATAATCATTTTCACAATTTCGGCATCATTACTACTCACCACGATATCACGAACAAAACCTTGATCAATTTTCAACTGATCAATTGGAATACGTTGTAAATAAGCCAGAGAAGAATAACCAGTCCCAAAGTCATCTAGAGAAAATATCACTCCATAACGTTTAAGAATGGTCATTTTTTCAATAATATCTTCTATACGCATGACTAGGGCGCTTTCGGTAAGTTCAAGTTTGAGCAAGTGTGCCGGAGCTTGGGTACGCTCCAGAATTTCGAGTACGTCTTGAACAAACTCCTCACGCCTAAACTGACTTGCACTGACATTCACGGCGATGCTGAGATGAGCTGTTTTCGGGTGTTTAGCCCATTCTCCTAATTGCTGGCAGGCACTTTCGAGTACCCACTGACCCAGTGAAATCATAAAGCCATTTTCTTCTGCTATAGGGATAAAACGGGCAGGAGAAATCATTCCTTTAACTGGATGACGCCAACGTAACAAGGCTTCTACTCCTATCATCCGCTCTGCACCATTTACTTGTGGCTGGTAATGCAACATAAGCTGATTTTTTTCCAACGCTTGACGCAAGCCGGCATCAATCTCGGCACGTTCCTCAACCTGGGATTGAATCCGTAGATCAAAGAAGCGATAGGTATTTCGGCCATAATTCTTTGCTTCAAACACTGCCATTTGGGCACGTTTAATTGGATCCTGTAGGTTTTCCTCTGCATCTTGACCAAACAGGCTAATCCCGATACTTGCTGAACTACGGTACTCAGAGTTAGTGAAAAAGTATGGTTGAGCGAGTCTTTGCAAAATATCTTTTGCAGTTTTTTCTGCTCGTTGGATAGCCTCCATCTCGGAGTTTCCAAGCTGATCAAGCAGTACCACAAACTCATCACTCGTAAATCGAGCAACCATTTGATTTGCTTCTATGTATTCTGACAGGCGCGTTGCGACTTGCTTTAATAAGCGATCGCCAGTCTCATGACCTTCTGTATCATTCAATACTTTAAAGTGATCCAGATCAATGCACAGAAGTGCTCCCCACCATTTTTTATTTTCCGCTTCTTGTAGGCTCTGTTCAAGATGCTCGAGAAACAGGCTACGGTTAGGTAATTGGGTCAGAGAATCATAGAATGCAAGCAAGCGTACTTTTTCTTCTGAAGCTTTGTAGGCAGAAATATCGGTAATAGAAGACACATAATGCGTCGTTTCGCCATTCCTATCACGTACAGCCGCAATCAAGATGTGCTGTGGATACAATTCTCCATTTTTACGCTTATTCCATATTTCACCTTGCCAAGATCCTGTGGTACGAATAAGCTCCCACATGGTGGCATAGAATTTTTTGTCGTGCCTGCCCGATTGAAAGATTTTTGGTGTATTACCGATCAACTCTTGCTGGCTATAACCGCTAATTTCTGTTAATGCACGATTGGTCCGTAAAATAACTCGCTGAGAATCTGTAATCATCATTCCAACCTGGGATTCAAATGCAGTTGCAGCGATACGCTGATTTTCTTCAGCTTTTTTACGTTCAGTAATATCACGTGCCGAGCAGAAGAAAACCTCTTCATTATCAAGATGCACTAGAACTGAACTGACTTCTACTGGATAACACTCACCTTGAGCATTCTGATAATAAGTTTCGAAGCGAATACCCTCTGGATTTAAAACACCTGTATTGATCAAATCTTGAAAATCTGTTTCATTATAGCCGTTATCCCAATAACTCAGCGTTTGTCCTACAACTAGTCGTGGAGTGCTGCCTATCATACGAAAAAACGAATCACTCCCTTCAATGAGCCGGCCTTGTCTATCTAGTATATGAATACCATCTTTAGCATTCTGCAACAGCATCTGACTACGACGATTACTTAATATATTGGCCCGGATTTGATACCAAACTAAGTATGTTGTAATCGCAGTAACTACAAGAAAGAGCAACCCAAACAAAATAGCTTTAATTAGTTCATGATACCATTGAGCCAGATAGTCTTCTTTTGCATAAGCAACAACAACAAAAACAGGCATAGTGCTTAATCTACGGAAGTGTCCCATACGTGGGACTTTATCTATTGTTTGTTGACTATAAATACTACCAAACTGTGCTCTGGAATGAACCAGTTGTGACAGTTCTGGTGGTGCACTTACAAAACCCACTAGGCCTTTCGGAGTTTGGAGCACGGGATTGCGGGCGATAATTCGCATATTCAGGTCTTGTACCAACAGCACCCCTTTAGGGCCTACATCCAGATCTGCAATCAGATGATTAAAGTAACTAGCAGGTAATGTAGAGACGATCATACCTGCAAAAGTTCCATCCGGCTGGTTGTAACGTCGTGCAAATAGATGAACCCAGCCTTGACCATTAGGATCTCTTATTAGTTTCGTAACAAACAGTTGATCTTTATCATTCTGTTGAACATCTTTAAAAAAACGATAGTTGGCGTAATTCCAAGTCTCATTACTAATATCACTATCGCCAAATTGGACTTGACCTTTGATATCGGTGATATGAATTCGTGTAACAGAACCGATCCAGTCTTTTTGTTTTTGAATAAAGCTAGAAATATCTCTATCATTTATTTGTTTTTTTTCACGTAATTCTTTTTCTACATAAGCTTGTAACGTATGTAAAGATAAATCAATTTCTTTTGAGCTACTGCTAATTCTTTTTTCAAGAAGTAAAGTTAAATTTTCTATATGAATTCTAACTTCAGCTTCTTCGCGCTCATGTGAAGTATATAAGGTATAAGCAAATAAACTAATCATGAAAATATTCACGATTACAAATGCTAAAAAAAGAAAGATAAAAATTGATTTGTTTTTTGACAACATATTCGCTCTGTAAGATATAAGTTCTCTTTGCGCTGCCAATGCAACGCCCCCCAAGATTCAATCTTTTAAGCAACAAATTAGATTACAAATCACTTAAAATATAAGGCGGATTCAAGCGGCAAGTGCAACAGTATAAAAACCACCCATAACTTCACTCGGTGTATGCCAACCTAGTGTTTTTCTAGGACAATGGTTGAGTGCAAATTCTATCTGCTCTATTTGTTCGTTTGACACGTCATCAAACGATGATGATTTTGGCAGATATTGCCGGATTAAACCATTTGTATTTTCATTCCTTGCTCGTTGAATAGACTTGTAAGGATCAGCAAAATAGGTCTCTATCCCGACATCAGTAATTCTTTTGTGTTCGGCAAATTCCTTGCCATTATCAAATGTCACACTATAAGCATGGCTCATCCATAAACGATCTAATGCACAAGTAATCATTTTAGATGAAGTTCTCGTCTTTCCTAAATGAACAATATGTACGCACAGGCTCTTTCGATCAACGAGAGCACATTGGAAAAAATTGCATCCAGACTTTCAGATACTTACAGATGATTAGGGTAATCTGAAACCAAACTAAAATTTCTCAAACAAGTTCATCACGTCATTTTCCGTCAGTTTCGCTTCGCCCTCATGATCGGTACTTAGAATAGACTGTGCCAGTTCTGCTTTATTTTGCTGTAAGGCAAGAATTTTTTCTTCTATGCTTTTATTGGTAATCAGCTTATACACAAATACTGGCTTGTCCTGTCCAATCCGCCATGCACGATCTGAAGCTTGATCTTCAGCAGCAGGGTTCCACCATGGATCATAGTGAATGACCGTATCTGCGGCAGTTAGATTCAGACCGACCCCTCCTGCTTTCAGACTGATTAAAAATACTGGCACTTGTCCAGACTGAAATGCTGTAATGACTTCATCTCGCTTTTTGGTCTTTCCAGTCAGCTTCACATAGCCAATTTCTGCGTGATGGAGCTGTTGCTCAATCAGTTCCAACATTGAGGTAAACTGAGAGAAGATCAGAATTTTTCGCCCCTCCTCCACCATTGGAACGACCATATCCATCAACTGTTCAAGTTTGGCAGAGTGTGCCTGCCCGGTTTTCACTGAATCCAGCTTTAGTAAGCTAGGATGGCAGCACACCTGACGTAGCTTCAGTAAGGCATCTAAAATTTGAATTTGACTACGTTTAAAGCCTTTTTCTGCCACAATTTTCTGAATGCTTGCCTGCATCGTGGCACGAACAGCCTCATATAACTTGGATTGCTGGTCATTCATATCAATATTGACTTCAATCGTGGTTTTTTCTGGCAACTCTTTGGCTACGTCAGTTTTCAAGCGACGTAAAATGAAGGGCTTAATCCGGTTGACCAACTTTTGTCTTAACTGCTCATCACCGCGCTTTTCAATCGGATGACGGTACTTTTTATTAAAAATTTCTTGTGAATATAAAAATCCTGGCATCAGGAAATAAAATAGTGCCCACAGCTCACCCAAATGATTTTCCATAGGTGTACCGGTTAGACATAGACGATGTCGCGCTGTTAATTGCCGTACTACCTGTGCAGCTTTGGCGCGCGGATTTTTGATATTCTGCGCCTCATCCAAAATGAGTTGATGATATTCATATTGCTTTAGTTGCTCTTCATCTCTCGCCAGAAGCGGATAGGTGGTTAACACAATATCATAGTGCGGAATCTGCTCAAAATACTGATGGCGATCGGGCCCCTGTAGCAGCAATACCTTGAGCTCTGGGGTAAATTTCTCCGCTTCTTTGAACCAGTTATGCATCAGCGATGTGGGTGCAACAATTAAGGCGGGACTATCCTGCAAATATCCAGCCTGCTTTTCCATGAGTAAATGGGCTAAAGTTTGTGCTGTTTTCCCCAAGCCCATATCATCTGCTAGAATCCCGCCATGCTGGGTTTCCCTTAAAAACTGTAACCAGCCTAAGCCCTGCTGCTGGTATAGACGCAACTCCCCCTGAAAACCTTGTGGTGTTGGCAGTTGTTGCTGATAGCCTTGTTTGAATTTATGTACAAATTTCTGCAGGCGATCACTGACCTGCCATGTCATCCCAAGATTATGCTGCAATTCTAATAATTGACTCGCATCATAGCGATCAATACTGCGCTCTTCTTGCTGTAAAATGCTCTGCAGATGCAATAATACCGGCTTAATATCCCTAGCGGATAGCGCCAAATCAGGTTGATCAACTGCAGTTTTCACGGTGAAAATTTGACTGTCATGCAGATGAATAAAAGTCCGCGGATCAAGTAAATCAGGATTTACTCGCACCAAAGCTACGAGCGCATCAAGTAAATTATAAGAATTGCCTGCACTGTCTTGAACCGTCGCCCCGATATTGAACCAGTCCTGCTGGCCTTCAGATTCAGTGATAGAAATATTTAAATTTTCAACATATTGCAGGTTAAAGGGGCTGTTTTCCAGATGCTCTATCTGCCAGCCCATCAACTCAATTTGATTGATGGGCATCAGCTGTTTGATCCAGTCTCCATAGAAAGCAAAAACCATAGAATCGAGACGTTGTTTATCCAGTTTTAATTGCTGGTCATAACTAAGATCTTTCACCCACTTCAGTGATTCGACCAATAGCTGTAAACGCTGGATTGACTGTTGTTCCTGAACTAAGTCCCGAAGCTGTCGCACCATTTTGTCATGCTGCTCACCAATGAAACTGTCACCTGATGTACCTGCTTTAATTCGCCCGCCTGCATAGGAGAATTCAATTTCAGCACAAACAGACTCCTCCCATTTCCAATCAAATTTATCTAAAACACCGAAGCGTAAAATTGGCTGGGGATTACCCTGTAAGACTTCAATCTCTTGAAGAAACCCAGGTTTCGGCAAGTTATGTATCGTTGTAGATTGATGGGTAAGCTGCTCAAACTCAGTCAAAACCGTCGCAGGCATCTCTGGCATCCGCCAAAGGTAGTACAGTAAATCCGATGTATATTCACTATAGAGTTGCCCTACCGTATTCTTGTGAATATCGATATAACAAAGTGGCTGACTTACAAGAATTTGAAGATGTGGATTCGATTTTAAATTGAGTCGAACATTTCCATTGACCAACTCAAAATCTAAGTGCTCAGTCTGTTTTTCAATGCTCTTTTGCCAAGAAAATTCAAGCTGATAGCTTTGTTCTGACCATGTAAGTGGAGCATCACTTTTTTGTTTCCAATAGACATCACCACTCTGAATGAAAGATTTAAAATGCTCTAAGACAATGCCTGATATATCAAGACTATTTCCATAAGAAAACTCATTCTGATTGAGCTTGGCATAATAATAAATTTGATTAAATAATTGTCGCTTCCCATCAGGCAAAGACAGACGTTTTTTTAGAATATTGCCATATTCAGTATAAGAACTGACACCTGTGATCGTCCCACTTTTATTACGTCTACCTTTGCGAACCTCAAGTTTTAACCCGAATAGACCTAAAGGCTGATCTAAATAATAAAGTAAATAATTACTCGTTGTCTTTTGCTGCTCTAACTGGGTATGTTGTAAATACTGCTTAAACTCACTTAACCAGCGTTGTGCTTGATTAATTGCAACCCGATCTTTTTGAGTGTGAGATGATGACTGAGAGTCAACATAGCTCTTCAGATATCCTTCTCGATATTCTTGATAAAATAATTTGGCTAAAGCAGCAGCATGTTTACAGTTATATCCAACCGGACAAGTGCAGTCGTCATCAATTAAACGGTCCTTTTTAAGATTATAGGTAATTGCAGTATCGTAATAATCTGTCCCTTCAATTTGGGCATACATCGTGACATCGTCATTTTCCTCAAAGAACTCAATTGTTTCCCTATCAATGTGTTTAGCATAGCTCAGACTGCGCTGAAGAGTTGCAGTACTAAAGCGAGATAGAAAATTGATCAATAAGGACATAATTACCAGACACCAAAATGTTTATACAATTATAACGGACAAAGCTGTCATTTCAGAACAGTAGCCGAACTGCTCAACCTGAGCACAGATTCGACTCACTCAATAGGAATATTGTGAATAAAGACAATCAAATTCGAGAAGTTAAACAGTTCATTGAGATCGAAAATATCCTGATAGAAAGTGATCATTTCTTCACAACAGTTAATTTTAAACCAAATGGGGTCAAAAGTTTTAGCATTGTTTCTATGTGTGATTCATAGAGATCATTTCAATTTAGCGATCTCTAGATCCATCTTGTAATTGGCATGTTGAATCCGTTCATTTGAGGGGTTGTATTGCTTCTGGACTTCATCTGAGAAAGGAGTTTCTTCACATAATTCAAAGTACCTCTCCATCGGTGTTTTACCTTTCAAGGCTGAATGTGGTCTCATCCAGTTATAGTAATGCTGCCATTCGGCTAGCTTGTCTTGGATATCCTCAGAATCGATATCTACAGTAGCGTAGAACTCAGATTTATCAGTTTTTTGTGAACGCTCTACCTTGCCATTCAGATGAGGTGAACCTGGTTTATTTGGCCTAAATTTGATTCCATGCTGCATCATTTTTTTCTGTACTTTTTCAGCAAAGAATTCCCGCCCACGATCGGTCTGTATTCGCTGTATGGGAAAAGGCATTTCTTCAATTACGCAGTCTAAAAAGTCGAGAGTATTCGCTGCTGTTCGGCGTTTATATATCCTTAAAACGCGATATCGTGTGCAGTCATCGATAGATGTGTACTGATATAGTCCTGGACCCAGTTTACAGGTATCCATTTGAATTCTATCGCCTGGTAATGGGCGTTCATAACGAATGAAATCTGCTTTACGACGGAATTTTTTAATCGGTTTGACTTGATGGGTGGATAGTACTTTATGGATAGTCGCTAAGGACAACGAGACTCCGTGCAGCCTCATCAATTCTGTTTGCAAACGTCGAGCACCAAAATTTCTAGCTGAGCGCATTTCAAATATTAAGGCTTCTAGCTCAGCATTGATTTTAGTATTTGGCGATTTTAAGGGACGTCTACTCTGGCTACTTAATCCATCAATACCTTGCTCAGAATATCGTTTCCACCACTTGCGTAACGTTGGTCTAGAAATGCCACATCTCCGACAAACTAGGCCAGCATCATTAGTCTCTTCAAATAATTTAACTCATACGAGTCTTTGTTGAATTTCTCTGTTCATAGACACCCATTATATTGAAATAATGCCTATGAATAAAATACTTAAATAAAAATTCTCCGACAAACCCGGTAC
Source organism: Acinetobacter sp. A3 (assembly GCF_012371415.1). NCBI lineage: Bacteria > Pseudomonadati > Pseudomonadota > Gammaproteobacteria > Moraxellales > Moraxellaceae > Acinetobacter > Acinetobacter sp. A3. The sequence continues at coordinate 3,307 of NZ_JAAZQW010000054.1, read as the reverse complement.
GGTTCAACGTGGAAAGTGCCAAGGGTCATTGGAGATGGTCATCATTTTAATTACTCGGCAATGATTTATTTATTACCATAGATTGTATTAGATTCCATTAGATTGTAAATGTCTAATTAGATTTCTTTAATCTAATAGGATCTAATCAGGCCAATAAAGCACCTTCTTACCGATCAACTGTTTATTTTATAACTCCATTATTTTGTGGTTTAATAGACATATATGGACATAAGACCCAATATTATGGATTTAAAATTCAGAAAACCTGAAGAAGTTGTTGGATTATTATGTGAGAGGCTTCGTAAAGAACGACTTTATCTGGAAATGACTCAGGCAGATGTTGCTGCACGTGCTGGTATTGGTGTGAATACAGTATCCAATCTGGAAGCAGGTCGAAATGTTTCATTTGAAAATTTAGTACGCGTTGCCATGGTCCTAGGCCGATTACAAGAATTAGAGGAACTCTTCAAACCTAATTTAAACAGTGTAGATGATATTCTTCGCTATGAGAGCAATACGGCTCGCCAACGTATCAAAAGGAAATAAATCCATGCTCAAAAAACTTAATGTTTACTACAATGGATGGGGTGAATATTGGCTTTAGGGTACACTGGTCTCCTCAACAGCAATCACAGGTCGACCATTAATTGCCTTTGAATACAGTGCTGAAGCGATCCGTAAAGGTTTAGAGCTTTCCTCTTACCTACTTCCATTAAAAGGTGACCCATTAAGAAAAAACTTTCCTACACAGCAAATGGGATTACCAAGTCATATATATGATGCATCACCCGATGGCTGGGTGTGCTCCAGAATTTTGGTGGCTATTCAGTCCATCATTACTTACATTCCAACTCTCTAGTTTTCCAACTAGCCCAGGTTATAATAATGGCCACCCAAAATACGATTGATCTATTATGAACACCTCCAATGACCCTTTACACGGCAAAAAACTTGCTGACATTTTGGATGAATTATTGGATTACTACGGTGGCTTTGAAGGTTTAAGTCGTAAAATTGAAATTAGATGTTTTTGCATAGACCCAAGTGTTAAATCATCATTGCGATTCTTGCGTACCACACCATGGGCACGTGAAAAAGTAGAAAGCTTATATTTGTACGTCTTACGCCAAAAGGCAAAACAGAAACCGTAGCCCCAGGCAACACCCCTCTCATTATAAAATTATACCAGTCAGTAAAACACCTTTAGATTAAGCATGTGTATGTTGGTTATTATTGTTGATTATCACAATAAATTAGTGACCAAAAATCAAAGTACCCCACCCTACCTTAAATTACACCACACAAAATAAAAACTCTATATAACTGTTATATATAAAGTTTATTAAAATACCAATTATGTTATTTAGTGTATTTTATGTCGGTGACTCTTGCCAAGGTTGGGGTTTTTGTTTTAAGTGTAAAGATGCGAAGGCTCTCGGTGTATTTAAGCTACTGATGTATCTCATGATTGTTTTTAATATTTAGAGGTGTGTAACAGAGATTATATGTGTGATTCATAGAGATCGTTTCGATTGTATTAGTTCAGACTTGATCGTACATTCTTCTTGAAAAATTTTCCAAATATTATGTTTGCAACTTTTGCGGAATAAAACAAACTGAGGGGGATAGCTGGTATCCCCCCTAATTAAAATTAAGCTATATATAGTTTTTGGATAGATATCAACACTATAAATCCTATCATTAAAAATTATGACTTTTTAACTTTAGCTGCGTTGTAATATGGCATCACTTGTGGAATGGTCTTTTGAATACTTTCAATTCTTGAAACTGGTGCAGGATGTGTACTTAAAAACTCTGAAGTCTTACCTTTATTATTGGTAGCTTCAGCCATTTTTCTCCAAACGACGACAGCTGCATTTGGATTGTATCCAGCCCGTGCCATAATTTCCAAACCAACCAAGTCTGCTTCATTTTCATGTTTACGTGAATTTGGTAAAGTCAGACCATATTTTGTTGCTAATTCGGCAAACTGATATTCAGTTCCGCTTAAACCCAATGCAGAAGCACCATATTTAAGTCCAAGGTTTGTCACTAAACTCATGCTTGCTCTTTCTCTACCATGTTCTCGCAAGGCATGTGCCATTTCATGTCCAATAATTGCTGCAAGCTCATCATCTGTTAGTTTTAACTTTTCAATAAGGCCTGTATAAACAACAATTTTTCCACCAGCCACACAAAAGGCATTTAACTCATCACTACGAACAGTATTGACTTCCCACTTCCAGTTAGCGCTATCTGCACGAAAATGTCCTACAAGCGGTATTAATCGCTTAGTTACACGATTTACCTGAGCATTTGAAACTACTTTACGTTGATTTTTTGCAGCACCAATTATTTCACTGTAAGCGGTTAAGGATTGTTGCTCCCATTGTGCAGCTGGCATAATTAAAAACTGTTTTCTCTCAGCACCTAATGTTCCTGAGTTTGTTGTACTCACACACCCACTTATCGACAAAGTTGATAGCGTTACTGCAGAAATAATACCCAAAGTCCGAAAATTTAAAGACATAACTGAATCTCTTCACAAAAATTATGTATCGATTAAAACTTGATTGATTAAGATTGAAATGAATATATATTATTAGCAAGTGATCATTAGAATCTAAAAGTCCGTATCCAATTCACTCAATCGAATACTATAAATTTTATTAAAAAAACTCAACAACATAAAACAACTATTCAAACACTTAAATCTTAAGAAATACTTAATAATATTTATTCTTTGATTATTTAAATTAACAATATTTTAAATTAAAATTCTATAATAATATAAAACACACCAGACTCTTGAAAAATTTAATTTTACCATTTTTAATTAGAAATCCTATAAAACATAACTCATACTAGCCTGAAATTTAAAAATTCTTAAAATTCAAAACATTGCAAAAAGATATCAAATAATTTAGTGGTTTTTTATTCTAATAAAAAGATTAATTAGTAATTTTACTTAACTGATATTAATAAATGTTAAGTTAAATTTAAATATTATTGATTGCTGTATTATTAATCAGCCTATGCTATATTCCACATTCAAATTAATAACTCTTTTATTAAAATTTTGGTAATTTCAAGCATAATTATTTTGAGGTTCATATGAAAAAATTGGCAATTATATTATCTGCATCTGCTGTTCTTCTATCTGGTTGTGGTAGTAAAAATGAGAAAATGTTGGGTTACTGGCAGCTAGAAAATATTGAAGGAAAACGTATTAAGAGGTGGTCCCACTTGTTTGAACAACTAAAAGCGTATTTATAAGTGATATTCCGCTCTAGTTAAGCCACCTTGT
>NZ_JAAZQW010000053.1:0-12741 GCF_012371415.1 Acinetobacter sp. A3 | reverse complement strand
TTCATTGATGACTTTATTCTCGATAAAAATCATCTGCTACCACAGAGAATCTATAAATAATAGTGCGTAAGTCCTAATTATATCGCTGAAAAAGCCTTTACAGATAGGTTTGTGCAACAAAGCCGGTATTAATTGCCACCAGATGACGGTTGATAATTATCGAAAAACTTGGAAACCGTATGAAGCAATGATGGAAATCGCTATAGAATCAGCGATAGATGAGGCATCTAAGGCAATTGAAATGTATAAAAAAAATACTTACAAAGAATTGCGTACCTGAAGATTCCATTTAAACGGAATTTAAGCTATAGTTTTTATAAGATGGTCATATTATGGCTGTCTAGCTTAATAAGCGAAAGCAAATGACGATCAGGAAAGACTGATAATTACCGTAAAGGCTCACAGAAATGTGGGCTTTTTGCGTTTTATAAATATTTGATTTGGACTAATATAGTAAAAGATAGTTATCCGGTTTGCAGTGATTTCACATGAAAATAATATTTTTGTTACTGGCACTAGGGATTGGAAATAGTGTATTTGCAATTGAAAGTTATGATCAAATGTACCTAGATGCTGGGGCGGTGAATCAGAAATTTGATATAATTAATTACGATAAATATTTAAACGTAACCAGATTGATAAATAATGAATTTGCGAAAAGATTGCCAGCTCAGGTTGATAGTCAAACTACGTATACAATGTTCAAGCTATCGCAGAATGGACTGAGAGTTTCACTTGAGTTAGATGGAATTAACACGGTAGAGGAATTAGAAGAAAAATTGGACGAACGTTTATTTTTGCAAATGATCAAAAACAGAATGTGTGGAGAACCGCTGATATTTGAATCTAAATTTTTTACTAAAACAACTCAGGGAAATGTTGTTTATGAAATCAATAATCCAACAATGAAAAAATTAAAATCTTACAGTATTAACTTTAGAGATTGTCAATAAGTTAAAAGCTCGCCAAATGGCGGGATTTTTTAATGCCTGTAAAAAGCAACTTATTCCTGCTGGAGTGCTGACCAGTGGAACATGCCATCGAGTAAACTTCCCTTTGTGGGCTTGAGCTAGGGAGTAGCGCCCCGACCTAAAGAGGATTGAAAGCAAGTAAAGCAGACCGTGCATGTTAGGTGTGTGTGATTGTGAGTAGCGGTAGATCAGTTGCCGAGCTGGTTCTAAGGCAAGGGTGTGGCAGATCACCACATCCTTTTTTAAGCGCCATTAGCTCAACTGGAAAGAGCATGGGTTTTCTATACCAATGGTTGTAGGTTCGAATCCTGCATGGCGTGCCATATTCCGATGAACGGTATATATTTTGGTTAAATAGTGTCATACACTCTAGTTAGAACTTTCCTGTAGTTCATAGTTTTATCCCGCATTTCCCCAAATGCGGGTTTTTTTATGCATGGGGAAAAGCATGCTCCAGTTTTTGATGTGTTTGTTTGGATTCCATGGTGCGACTGAGATCGACTACACAATTGATGATGAAGAAATCAAAGTGTGTCGGGATTGTGGGGAAGAGATCTAGTGAATGCAATTAGTATAGATATGAAATATCATTGAATAATTATAATGGACAAATTGTTTTATGGATTCCACAAAAGTTTTTCAGCTCTCTACTCAAATGGTTGAAGAGCTTAAGAAGGAAATAATCAATAGTACAGTGATTGATGGTGGGTTGCGTTTAGAGCTAGTTGAACAATGTATTTATATTTCATTTGATCATGGTTTGGGCGTAACTGGTCTTTTGGCGATTGGCTTGCCTACACAAGCTATGGTGTTATTTAGAGCTCAATTTGAAGCAGTTGTAAGAGCATATTGGCTGCTGTTTATAGCTTCTAATCATCAAGTGTCAAAACTGAATTTCAGTTACACATTTGATGAACAGTTTACGAGTGATACCTGTCCAATGATAGGTGAAATGCTCGAAAAGCTAAGTAATGCTGATTTACCTGCAAAATCAGTAATTGATCATCTGTGTGATTTTAAAAAGTATCATCTAAAGCAGCTTAATTCGTTAGTACATACAGGAAAACAGTCTTTTACACGTGATGTTATGGGTTATGACCCTAGTATGATTCTAAATCTAATGCGCCAATCAAATAATTTAGTTACTGTTGCCGCTCAAATTATGCTTAAACATACAATTCCAGATAAACAAAAGTTTATTCATTATTTGATCGAAAAATATAGACCGTGTTTCTATTTAGATGAGGATGTGGATCCTTCCATGAAGGCAAGGGTTGAAGGCTATTTTAAGTAAAATTTTACAAAACTTATAGGATGTCCTGTTGTACATATTAAACCCTCGCCACTTCGGTGGCATTTTTGCCGAACGTATTACGGCACATAAGACCCCTCACATTCTAGATGTTGAGGGGTTTTTCTTTTCTTATTGGTGGTGGGCATGGGTTATATCGTAATAGGTGTGGTGTCGTTCTTATTTGGATACGGGTTGTGCTTTAAGTGGTTTAAAAAAGACATTGTTGAAGGTAAGCCAATCGCGTTTAACGAAGGCATATACGTAGCATCTAAAAAAGAAGTTTGAATCATGACAGACAAAGTACAGGTGAAAAAAGACTTAGAATTTTGCAGTGCTGAACTGTCTAAGTATCAGAATCTAAGTAGATCAGGATTGACGCGGGCAGAGATGCTAGCGATAGACGGCATCATGCGCCGATTGAAAGAGCGAATTAGAAACTTACGGAATGTATTGCTGTGAAACGACCGATGCCGCCTCAAAACCTGCTTGATCTTGATCCTGAAGACCCAGTGGGGTTTGAGGCAGCACCTGAATTAAAAGAATGGATTTTAAAAACATTCATAGATGAAGGTGGTGAGCTACACAATCCTGATCACATGCATATATCGCCGTGGGATGATGATTTATTCATGGTGCTATGGGCATCAAGTGGGTTTAAAAAGTCTGAAAAAATTGTTTTGGGTCAGACTGAAAAGTTTGCACCGATGGCGGGCGGCTGGCGGAAGATGCGTCAAGAAAAACAGATGATTGACTGGTTTGGTTGTGTACCGAATTTCATCATCACGATTGATGCATGGTTTGCACACAATGCCAGTGATACTGATTTTTGCGCATTGATCGAACATGAGCTGTATCACGTTGGTGCTAAAAAAGATGAAGATGGTAATTACCAAATCAGCCCGTCTACAGGTGAGTATAAATATTATTTGCGACCGCATGATGTAGAAGAATTTCACGGTGTCGTTCAGCGTTACGGTGCATCACCAGACGTTCAAAAAATGGTGGAGCTTGCAAATGATGGTCCAACAATCGGCAAAGCAAAAATTGCTCATGCATGTGGTACGTGTTTATTGAAGTTGGCTTAAATTTTTTTTTGCCTGCTTTGTTGTACGTAGTTGTACAAAGGGGAGCTTATGGCAGCATTAAAAGAGCCTGCAAAAAAATATTTATAGTTCAAGCTCTTGCATGCCGTGATACCCCTCAAGAGGTGGTTGATCTCGTCAAACAAGAGTATGGGATTCAAATTTCACGAAGCCAATGCCAGGCTTACGATCCAACAAAATATTCAGGCAGAAATCTAAGTAAAAAATTTGTCGATTTATTCAATAAGACACGCGCCGATTTTGATGCTGGCTTAATTGATATCCCGATTGCAAACAAGCATTACCGCTTAAAGCAGTATCAGAAGCAATTAGAGCGCAATGTAAAGAACACAGTGATGTCACTCAAGATTCTTGAGCAGGCGGCAAAAGACTGCGGTGGGCAGTTTACAAATAAACAGGAAATCACAGGCGCAGGTGGTGGACCAATAGAAACCATCAACCAGAACGTATCAACTGAAAGCTACCTAAAAGCTAGGGAGCGGGTCTTAGATGAATACTGATCCAGCGCGTGAACTTGCAATTCAGATTGAAGCTCAAGAGGATTTGTATTTTTTCTCACGCTATATGTTCAAAGAGCGTAGAAAGTACAAGTGGCTGCATAACTGGCACCACCGTGTAATCTGTGATGCTTTGATGAAGGTGTATCGCGGGGAGACCAAGCGCCTAATTATCAATATTCCACCACGGTATTCTAAAACTGAATTGGCTGTGATTAATTTCATGGCATGGTGCTTTGGTAAGTCACCTGATAGCGAGTTTATTCATATCAGTTACTCTGCAACCCTGGCAGCAAACAACGCATTTCAGACACGTAACTTGGTGTAAGAAGAAGCATACAAGCGTGTATTCCCTGATTTTGAACTGCGGGATGACAGCAAGGCAAAGGATGATTGGCGTACCGCAAAGGGCGGAGTCTGCTACTCGCAAGGTACTGGCGGTACCATTACAGGTTTTGGTGCTGGCAAATTCCGAGATTCATTTGGCGGTGCAATCATTATTGATGACCCGCATAAAGCCAGTGAAGCCCGTTCCGATACAATCCGAAAGGGCGTTATTGAATGGTTCCAAAACACGCTTGAATCTCGTACTAACTCACCAGATACGCCAATCATTGTCATCATGCAGCGTTTGCATGAGGAAGATTTGGCGGGATGGTTGCTAGATGGTGGAAATGGTGAGGAATGGGAGCATTTATGTCTTTCAGCCATTCAACCTGATGGTTCAGCGTTATGGCCAGCGAAACACACCATTGAAACGCTAGAGAGAATGGAGCTTGCTGCGCCGTATGTATTTGCGGGGCAATATCGTCAAATGCCATCACCACCTGCAGGTGGTTTTTTTAAGCCTGACAATATTGAAATTGTGGACGCATTACCTGCAGATCTGACCCACCATGTACGTGCATGGGATTTGGCATCTACTGAAAATGAGGGTGACTACACTGCTGGCGTACGTGAAGCCAAAGGCAAAGATGGTTATACCTATATTGTGGATGTGCAACGTGCACAGCTAGGCCCTGACGGTGTTGAAAAGCGTATTACGCAAACTGCTGAGCTTGATGGCAAGTCTGTAGCGATCCGACTACCACAAGACCCAGGTCAGGCGGGTAAAGCTCAAGCGAAGAACTTTATTACCAAACTATCCGGTTTTAATGTCAAAGCCGAAACGGTTTCAGGTGACAAGATCACACGCGCTCAGCCATTTGCGGCTCAGGTGAACGTAGGAAATGTAAAAATGCTTCGTGGTGACTGGAACAAGGCATTCATTAGGGAATTACGCAACTTTCCGAATGGTAAACATGATGATCAGGTGGATGCTGGTAGCGATGCCTTTAACGAGCTAAATGAAGCTAGAACTCCAAAAAAACCTGCAGGGGCAGGATCTCGAACTTATTAAGGTGCTTACATGGCAAAGTCTAAAGAGGGCAAAGCGTCAAAAAAGGCTTTGTCTTATGGGAACTTATACACTCAAGAAGCAGTCACACAGTTTTTATCTAATTTTGGCAAGCAGCCCGATATAGACGAGGTGCTGCGTAAAGCGGGTATTGCACGGCATAAATTGCGCGTTTTACTTGATGATGACGAGATTGCACAGGCCGTTGAAACCCGGGTTGATGCTTTACTGGCTACGCCGTTACGAATTGAGCCAAGCGATACAGCAGAGGCAGAAAACTTAAATGCTATTTTAAAGGAATGGTTTTTTGAGATTGCTACTGGTGCCATGAGTGGCTTGTTGTTTGGTTATTCAGTTCAAGAAGCAGTTTATGAGCTAAAACCTGAAGGTTATATTGGGCTGCAATGGATTGGCGAAAAGCCGATGGAATGGTTTGAACCAAAAAATGACGGACGCTTGATCTATCGACCAGATGGCACAGGCGTGGAAAGTGAAGTCGATCAGGTATTTAAGTTTTTCTTAACTCGACGCAAAGCTACATACCAACAGCCATACGGTAAAGCATTGTTGGCCACACTGTATTGGCTGTTTTTCTTTAAGCAAAATGGCTTTAAGTTTTGGGCGAAATTCTTAGAGCGTTTTGGCACACCAATTTTACTTGGTAAATGCAAAGACACTGAAACCGAGGATATGAGTCGTGCATTGCTTAATGCTCATGCTCAAAGTGTGTTGGCAATTGATGCTGAGGATGATGTTCAGATTCTCTCAACATCGGGTACCAGTGGGACAGCAGGTGCAGCATTTGAATCATTTAACAATCAATTGATTCGGCAGATTCAAAAGGTTGTATTAGGGCAGACGCTCACCAGTGGTACCGATGGTGTGGGCAGTCGAGCATTAGGCCAAGTGCATGATAATGTCCGAATGGATAAGCTAAAGTCCGATATTCGTTTGGTCACACCAACATTGCAGGCTGTGGTGGATGCTTTATGTGCCTTGAATGGGTGGGGTGAATATAAGGTGATGCTTGGTGAAAAACCTAAGCCACTGAATAAAGATCAAGCCGAGCGTGATGGCCACTTGAAAAATGCGGGTGCCAATTTCTCAAACGCCTATTTCATCCGTGAATATGGGTTGCAAGATGGTGATCTGTGGTAACAATCAGTTAAGTACATCAGAGCAATACATGATTGCTCAAATTGAAACCATGAAGCGCAACCATGACTCGATTGATAATCGTAAAATCTTAATGGCTGCTGAATTGGTGACAACTGGTCGAATTGTGCTTGAGTCGGATGACTACACCAAAAATGTGGTGTCTTTTGGGCGTGAAGCTTCGCTTGCATTTACTCCAACAATCGCATGGGATCAAGCAGGTGCTACGCCTGTTGAAGACATTGAAACCATGGCACAACGCATGTTGGATGAAAATGGTGGTGATGCAACCATGATTCTTACGACTGGCAAAGTATGGTCAGCGCTGGAAAAGAATGCGGCATTTAAAGCTAAGTTTGTTGAGCCGTATGCAGGTATTAGCGTTCCTTATCGCCCTGGTCTAAACGCCTCACGTTCTGCGAAGTTCAAAGGCTACTTGGGTGATATTGAAATTTGGACGTATGACGCAACGTACCGCCACAAAGGGCAGGTGAAACGCTTCATTCCAGTGGATTACTTTGCACTTATTTCTGACACCAATGGTTATGTGACGCAATGTAAGATCGAAAACATCCATGCAAATGGCTTGGCTTTAGAATACTTTGATCGCCAATGGTACGAAGAAGATCCAAGCGGCATTTTACTCATGACTGAATCGGCTCCATTGGTCGTACCATCAAATAAAAATGGTATTTGTGGTGGTACTGGCTTCATCACGATTTAAGGAGTGACGCATGGCTAAATACATTGCAACGCAGTCCGTAGGGCAGTACCTACCAGGACAAACTGTCGAGGGTCTTAGTGCAGAACGTGCTAAGGCCCTTTTAGTTATGGGTGCGATTAAAGAAGTGGAAGCCGATCAAGAGGAAACTCAAGAAAAGCCTGCACGTCGTACCCGCTCAACCGCTGAGTAAGTCTTATGTATGCAACTGAAGCAAGTTTGGTTGCACGATTTGGTCAAGAAATCCAAGAACTGAAACTGATGCATGCAAATACATCAACTGCGGTTCAGGATGCCATTCAGGATGCAACGGAAGAAATTAACGGCTATATCGGTGGTCGTTATGCTTTGCCGTTGCCAAATGTGCCAAGTAATTTAGAGCGCATGGCGTGTGATATTGCACGTTATCGCCTCTACTTTCAGCAACCAACGGATGAAGTGCGACAGCGTTATGAAGATGCTGTTTCATTTTTAAAGTTGGTAGCGAATAACAAAGCGCATTTGCAAATTCAGGATGCTGCAACCAACCAAATCGTGGAAGACCAACCAAAGAACAAGCTATCTACCATGCCGATCGGTACCAGCTACACAGGTGGGGTATTTGGTGATTCCACTTTAGACCTGATGCCAAGCATCAAGTGAGGTGTGCATGGCTTTTGCGATAACAATCAAGGCAGACAGTTCACCCATTGAAACGATCTTTGCACGTTTAAACCAGTTCAACGCTAACAAATCAAAGCTATTTGATGAGATCGGTGCAGGGCTTGTTTTTAGTGTTCAGGATCGTTTTTTTACTGGGCGTGATGTAGACGGTAATCCGTGGAAAATGTCATGGCGTGCAATACAGCAAGGCGGTCAAACGCTGCGTGATACAGGGCGCTTGATGAACTCCTACACACATAATGTTTTGTCTAATGGTGTGGAAGTTGGTACCAATGTTGAGTATGCGCTGTATCTTCACTATGGGGCGACAATCCTTCCGAAAAACGGTCAGTACATTACGTTTGCAGTCGCTGGTCAATATCGCAAGGTAAAGCAATCCGTTTTGCCACCACGGACTCAGCTTGGCATAAATGCAGATGACGAGGAAATGGTTTTGGACATCGTAGGGGATTTTATTAATGACTACATTCTTCGCGGTGCGTGATGAAATCGCTGAAAAACTGAAAGAGATTGAAGATTTTCAGAAAATTTACACGCCTCTTAACTCGGTAAACGTGACAGAAATGTCGCAGGTTACACCATCTGCCCATGTGAACTTTGTGCGTATCGACCTGAACGACTCCAAAGGCAACAGCAAGTTGAATCAGATCGGTCAGCAATGGTCGGTTACGGTTGCATGTCGCAATGCTCAATCACAGTTAAATGATGGTCGTGCTGTAGCGGATGAGGCAGGCGAATTGACTGAAAAAGTCATCCAGCTTTTGGCTGGATGGAAGCCTGCTGCTTCACGTATTCCGTTACGGTTTATATCGGTGCGAGATGGTTATAGCTCAAGCTTTGCGTACATCACCATTATCTTTGAATCGGAAAAGTTTATTTAGGAGCCTTTCATGGCGAAACAATACAAAGCCTTAAAGCCTGTAGGTCGCTTTCAGGTTGGCGAGTTGGTTGGTGGTCTGAATGAAGATCAGATCAAAAAACTAGTTGCTGATGGTGTCATTCAAGAGGTGAAAACCGCAGCAGTAACAAAGAAAATTACAGGAGATGCTAAATAATGAGCACTCAATATATTTCGCTACAAGGTGAATTTTACTTATCTAAAATCACTAATGGTGTGGCAGGCGCAATGCGTCATCTGGGCAACGTACCAGAGTTTGAATTAGAAATCAGTGCTGAAGTGCTAGAGCATGTTGAATCGATGACAGGCAAGCGTACAACTGACTTCACCATGGTTCAAACTACCGCGGTAAATTTCTCTGGTCAGCTTGAAAAAGTGGATAAAGAAAACCTGAAATACATTGTTTCAGGTGAAACCACCGAAGTGACCACTGAAACCATTACTGATGCAGATATTGGTACCGTGGTGGCAGGTCAGGAAATTAAGCTTAATGGTTATAACTTGTCTACCGTGTCATTCAAGGATTCAACTGAAGGCACAGCAAAAACACTGACCAGTGAGCAGTACACGGTTGATGCTAAGTTTGGTACGGTTGTTTTCCATGATGTGAATGAATTAACGATGCCGATTTTGGCTACATACACCACTGGTGCTGTAACGCATACCACTTTGGCATCTGACTTTGAGACAGAATACGAGCTGTTTTTCAAAGGCATTAATACGGCTACTAATGAACACATAGCGGTTCGTTTGTGGCGTACCAAAAAGTCACCTGAAACTACATTCCCATTGATTCATGAAGAATTAGGGCAATACTCAATTTCAGGTCAGGCATTATCAGATGTCACAAAAAGCCGAGCGCCTCAGATTTTATACATCCTTAAAAACTTGGCCCACATACGGCAAAGGCTGGACTAATCGTGTTGCGGATAATCTAAAATATGCAGCTCAAGATAATTAGTTTATTGCTGTGCATCCCGCTATCAGGTTGCACAGCTCATTCAATAAGCACAAAAGTTCACATTGCTGTATGCGTGCAGTGTGTGAATTGAAAGCACTCAAGTGTGGGCTTTGAAATATTAACGTCTCGCTAATGTTGAATAGTATTTAGATAAATAATCAGGCATATTTAATAAGATTTCTTTATATAACTCTATTAACTCACCTGATTCTATTTTGCTTTTTACCTTTGGGTATGAATCAATATATCCGAGAACTGGATTAGGCTCAGCAAATACACTATGAAGCTCACCTAATATGCCTTGACTTGTATTTAGTCTGTGTAAGTGCTCCTTTTCATGGGTGGTGTCAGCTTTAAAATTGAACTCATAAGCCTTTATTAAACCTGCCAAATCATCAATATCATCTAAGATGTTATTCACTAATTTTTGATATTGAAGGGCAAACTCATCACCATTATTTAAGCCAGTATAAAAAGGTTTTTTAGTGCGCATAAATAAACTAAAAGCATCTATGTTTCTCTTCATGCGTCTAGTTAGGGTGATGATCTCTTTTTGCTCTGATGCTATTTTTGAAACAAAATGCGGCTCTTTCCAATCGGTATACAAATACGCTGCAATGACTGCTGCTGCTAAAGTGGATACTGCGCCAAAATAACTTCCAATTGTGTTAAGCGCATCCTTCATACCATTCGGACTCGAAAATACAAATATTGCAAAGGTCGCCATTAAAAATACAAATGCTACCGATAGGCTTACAACAAGGCTGAAAGCAATTGGCTTAAATCTATTCAACTACCCACTCCACTCAAATCCACATACCCACTCGTACACTCATGTTAATAGTCAAAACAACTACGCCGCATGGTCTAGTCCGAGAATTTTATAAGGCGCAAACCCTACGCAACCCGGGTTGTTCTGGCTTGCTGTTTTTTCATTTAGTTATCTCAAGCATTTCGCCCCACTTAAATGGGTTTCTGCTCAGTTTATCACGACTCATTGACCAATTGCGGTCTGGTAAGAAGCAGCTGCCCGCAGCAATCTTTTTCTTGCCAAACTTTATCTGAACACTTTCCAGCGCCTGCATTAAACTTTCCTTTTTTTGAATCGCCTCCATATCTGTGAGCAGGTCATAAATATGTGATGACTTCGGCTCAAGGCACGTCAAAACAACTCCACATTTCTTAAATTTCATATCCTTTCTATATAGCATGTTTAGCATCCGCACAGCTCTATCAACAAGATCAAGCACGCAGTCAGTGGGCTGTGAAAATGTTGAGGTATGCGCGTTGCTGTAGAATGGCACATTTGTATCAAAGGGATTTGTTTGTACAAAAGCTGTGATGCATCCACACAACAGATTTTCTTTTCTTAAGCGTGAACATGCATCCTGGGCATACATCGAAATTGCTTCTCTCAAGTCATTTATGTCTGTGACTTTTGTGCCGAATGAGCGGCTGGCCACGATCTGTTTCTTACTCGGTGGGGTATGCTCAATTTCAATGCATGATATGCCTTGCAGCTCTGCCACTGTTCTAGCCATAACAATTGAAAATAATTTTTTAATATTGCGCGGGTCAGTGCACGCAAGGTCATACACTGTATTGATACTCATATCATTCAGTCTTTTCGCATGCTTGCGTCCGACACCCCACACCTCACCCACGTCAATTTCACTGAAAAATTGCTCTTTGTTGATTGGATCCATGCTGTATAAGTTGCACACACCATTAAACTGAGCATTCTTTTTAGCAATGTGGTTTGCAATCTTGGCCTCGGTTTTAGTTCTACCGATGCCAACACAAACAGGTAAGCCCAACCATTTCAAAATACGTGTTCGCATTTGCTGTGCGTAGTCAGTCAGATCAAACTTATTCGTGTATGCAGTCAATTCAAGAAAGCTTTCATCTATAGAATATATTTCTTGTTCACCAGGTCCCACAAATTCAGACAGTATCGAATGAAAGCGACGGGACATTTCAGCATATAAAGCATAGTTGCTAGACAATACTTGGACATTATTGTGGTGAATAATGTCTTTGATCTGAAATACAGGCACACCCATTTTGATGCCTAAGTCTTTGGCTTCTTGGCTACGAGCGACCGCACAACCATCATTGTTTGATAGAACAATAACAGGCTGATTGTTTAATGATGGATCGAATACACGCTCACAGCTGACGTAACAGTTATTCACGTCAATGAGCGCAAATACACGATTTGCGTTTTTCATGATTTATTCTTCTTATTGTTTTAGACAGACAGGTTTTTTAAGTTCCAAGTCACAACAGCGACAACTTCAAACGTTTGCCCATCTTTCAGGTAAATACTGTCATAGTCATGGCTTTCTGCCTTGAGCCATGCCTCAGGCAAAGTGGCAGGGTCGTAGTCTTCACCAAAATGCTCAATCAACTCAGCTTTTGACATCTGGGCGGTAATCATCAAGCGCTTAATGGTCAGGTCTTTTTGGTCGATTAATGCAACCACAATGCTACGGTGTTTGGCTTCTTTACTACGGTCAACAATGACTACATCGCCATATTCAAGCCCAGCATTGACCATTGATGTCGTGCGTATCGTATTTAAAAACGTAGCATTGGCATTTGAAATAAGGTGCTCGTTTAGGTCGATGCTTTTATCAATGTAGTCTTGGACAGGGGACGGGAAACCTGCAGGAATGGATTCAGATGCAATGGGAATGCTTACGTATGTACGTGGTGACACTTGCGTAAAACCATGACGATCAAGCAGCGTGATTTGTTCAAGAATTGCATTGATTGTAGGGCTAGGCTTACCCTCAGGACCCATAATTTGTTGAAGTGATGACCAAGCGTCATCCGAGAAATAAATCGGCAGTTTTTTTGACATTATGTGCTCCTACGCTACATGGCGTGTTTGAAGTTTGCGCATATAGAATAGCTATAAATAGATCAGGCTTTCAAGTAGTGTTTGTCTGAATTATTTTGAACAAACGAAAGTTAGGTGATAAATTATTGAAAGCAATAATATAGGACTTACGCACTATTATTTATAGATTCTCTGTGGTAGCAGATGATTTTTATCGAGAATAAAGTCATCAATGAA
>NZ_JAAZQW010000052.1:0-13644 GCF_012371415.1 Acinetobacter sp. A3 | reverse complement strand
AAATAAGGTAGCTTAACTAGAGCAGAGTATCACTTATAAATAAGCTTTTAGTTGTTCAAACAAGTGGGACCACCTCTTATTTCAAGTGACTCATTCCACTTATTCCCCCCAATATTATTGGTTTATGATGCAGACTTGATTGGCCTATCATTTTGTTTCAATAGTTTTTAATTGCGCATGCGTTACAGCGGCTTTGTCACGTTTGGTTAAAATAAAGTGTGCAATCAAACCTATACAGATACCCCAAAATACAGAACTTAGTCCTAAAAAACTCATGCCAGAGACGGTGGCAAGAAAGGTAATTAGCGCACTATCACGGTGATTTTCGTCTTTAATTGCTGCAGTTATATTGGTGGCAATTGCACCCAATAAGGCCAGTCCTGCAAGCGCAGCGACTAATTCTTTTGGCAGTAAACTGAATAGCATCACAATACTGCCTGAAAACAGACCACCTAAAATGTAAAACAGTCCATTGGCAACCCCTGCAATATAGCGTTTTTCTTTAAGTTCATGGGCATCTTTACCGGTGCACAAAGCCGCTGTAATTGAAGCCAGTACAATACTAATTCCACCCACCACAGACACCGCTAATGAAGCAATACTCGCTGTACTAATAATGGGTTTAGCTGGTGTGTCATACCCACTCAACTTGAGAATGGCCATTCCAGGTAAAAATTGCCCCGTCAGACTGACCAAAATCAAAGGGATCGCAAAGTTGATGGTTGAGGTTAATGTCCATTCAGGTGTAATGAATTGTGGTACAGCGAGTGAAAAATCCATGTTGACTGGGTTTATTTGTCCCATTGCTGCCGCAAGAATAATTCCAGTGAGCAACACCCAAATGATGGCATAGCGTGGTGAAAGACGTTTGGCAATCAGATAGCACAACAACATACCTATCACTAAATAAGGCATAGAATTACTGGCAATAAACAGCCCTAAACCAAACTGGAATAAAATTCCTGCCATCATGGCAGCGGCTATGCTTTGCGGAATCATTTTTATTAATTTATCAAAATATCCACTCCAACCAATAATCAACATGGCAAGCGCAGCGGTAATATATGCCCCAACGGCTTCACTCAGGGATAAATCAGGAAACAAAGTCACTAATAAGGCCGTGCCCGGTGCTGACCATGCCGTAATAATCGGGGCTTTGTATTTAATCGATAGAAAGATGCCTGTAACAGCAGCACCAATAGAAATTCCCCAAATCCATGAAATCATCATAGATGAAGAGACATTCGCCTGTTGTGCCGCCTGAAAGAAAATGATTAAAGGGCCTGAATATGAAATCAGTACAGCCAAGAAGCCTGCGACTGTGGCAGAAATAGACCAATCCTGTTTGAGCATTTTGAAAATATCTTTCACAGCACATACTCCTTATGTCATTTGCGATTTACCTTGCAACCCAAAATCTTTTTTCACTCTTTTTTGGGGCGATAAGACATCTTATTCACAAATAAAATTAATTAAAAACTAATTATTTCTATATAATTAACAATCAATATTTATCTATAAATAAAGAGCTAGCGATGCTGAATGAATTAAAAACGCTAATTGCTATCCAAAAATACGGTTCATTTAGTGCTGCGGGACAGCGGATTGGCTTAACACAAGCGGGTGTAAGCGCTCAAATAAAGTCCTTAGAAACGCAACTTGATCTTGAACTTTTTGAACGGGTCGGACGCAAAGCCTATTTAAATGTAGAGGGGCTGCGCGTCATTAAATATGCAGAAGAAATCATGGTGCTGATTGAAAAAATCAAGCAGCCTGAATCGCTGATTGATTATAAGGGTTTGATTAAAATTGGTGCGATTGCTTCGATTCAATCTGGCTTTTTCCCACAATTATTGAAAAAGTTTAAGGAATATTTACCTTATGCCAAAGTACGAATTCTGCCAGGTGTGTCTTCAAACCTGCTCAATATGGTAGAAAGTAGCGAGATTAATCTAGGGGTGATCATAAAACCGAACTTCCCTATTTCCAAAGAATTTAGCTACTATTCGCTGTGTAAAGAAGCTTTTGTTTTAGTGACTCCTAAAGAAGTTAAGCTCACAGATTATAAAGAAATTTTGAGCCGCTACCCTTTTATACGTTACGACTGCTCTTCATTTGGCAGCAATATCGTTTCTGATTTTTTAAGCAAGCATAAAATTGAAACACAGGATTTTCTTGAACTTGAAGATGTAGAAGCCATTGTTAAAATGGTAGAAAACAATTTAGGTGTAGCCTTAATTCCCTTTAATGCGCCTTGGCGTGACCAGCAGAACAACATCAATGTCATTCGCTTGGGGGAAGAAGAGTTTTATCGCGAGCTGATTGTCATTATGAAAAAGTCGAATGAGCAGTCACTGGTGTCCAATATTATCTATCGAATTCTGCATGAATTAGAAAACGAGGAGCGAACAACCGCACAAGCAACGGGAACAGTGTTTTATCCTTGGTCATTACCTGAGCGATAATGAACAACGCGCAGATCCTTTGCAAAAGAAAAGCCAAAATAAAATAGAATGATCGGCTTATAGTGCAACAGCGATAAGCCGCATCAATGCAGGTTTAATAGACTTTTGATATAGTATTCTTCTGGAAAAACCATCAGCTGTTGATCTTCCTGAGCCCGTTGTTGCAAATAATCAGGAAGTACAAAACTAGATAAAGTTGAGCCAGCAATCAGCTGATGTTTTTCATCGGCAGACAAAACTTTAATAGGTGTATCCACAGACCAAATTGTGAATTTTCCATGAGTTAAGCCATCATCCCACAGTAAATTGAGATGCTTAGCTGCAAAATTAGCCTGTGCAAGTGCTTGCTCAATTTCCAGTAGAATGACCATTTTTTCAGAATCTGTAAGGTTTTGTGCCTTAGGATCCAATAAAATATATAAGTCGGTACAATCTGCCAAAACATAACATTGTGAAGTCACATCAAAGCCCTTAACCTATTCAAATATAATTAAAATATTTAACTTCTTATGAAAATGAAGTGTTATGTTTATCTCTAAGTAAATCAGTATAAAAAACACTCATTAGAATGATTCTAACCTACTCGTTGCTCCAATAAACAAAAATTTCTTAGGCTGCCGTCCCGTAATCAAAAGCTTTAATCAATAAATCAAAGTGATCTAAACCAAATTAAAACCTTTAAGCCATGGTATGAATCGTATCTTTAAAGCGTTTCCACGCCACGTAAAAGAACACAATTGCAATTGCTATCAGCCACAGAAACGATGGCCAAACGATATTTAGCCCAGCATTTCGGTACAAAATGGCCTGAGCCAGCTCAACAAAATGTGTGGTCGGTGCAATCAGCATCAGATATTGCAATACTTCAGGCATACTTTCTCGCGGTGTCATGCCACCTGAAAGCATCTGCATCGGAATCAAAATCAACATCATTAACAAGCCAAACTGCGGCATGGATTTGGACATAGTCGCCAAATAAATCCCCATCGAAGTGGTGGCAAACAACGTCAACAAAGCACCAAAGAAGAACAGAAACAAGTTACCTTCTATAGGTACGTTTAAGGCCATCTGTACCACCAGCTTCAGACCGATAAAAGCCGCTATCAATACCACTAGACTCATCGACCAGACTTTGGACATCATGATTTCAAACACCGTGACTGGCATCACCATCAAGTGTTCAACCGTACCGTGTTCACGCTCACGAATTAACGCAGCACCAGTCAGAATAATAGACAGCATCGCTACGTTGTTGATGATTTCCATAACACTGCCAAACCATTTCTGGTCTAGTGTTGGGTTAAAGCGTGCCCGCATTTCCAGCTCTACTGGCATACTGGTCATTTCACGATGATGCAGCAAATATTCACTAACTTCTGACTGTACAATCTGTTGGATATAACCTGCCCCGATCATAGCTTGCGACATACGTGTTGCATCTACATTGACCTGAATTGCGGCCGAGTTACCCGCCAAGACATCTTCCTGAAAATTCACTGGAATATTTAAAGCAAATGTAAATTCACCTGCATCCATTCCAGTATCCATGTAATTCAGTTCTGTGGTTCGCGGAATAAAATAAGGTGGATAAAATGCCGAGCTAATCCGCTCAGACAAAGTTGAATGATCTTCATCTACAATCGCAATAGGCGCCATATTCAGGCTGTCTGTCATGGCTGTAGCAGCCGTATAAATGGCCACTGTAAAGGTGTAAATGATAAGAATCAGCATGACTGGCTCACGCCAAAGACTCCACAACTCCTTGCAACCGAGCTGATAGATATTCTGTATTTTCTGTCTGAACATCCTAGGGCTCCTGTTTTTTTAGTGCAAGGATTGCTGCACACATCATCACGGGGACGGACAGCAGAATAATCCAGAAACCCTGACTCAAGTCTTCAAAACCCAATGCCTTATTGAACACCCCACGGCTGATATTGATCATGTGTGTCGCAGGATAGATCTCTCCAAACCAGCGACCAAAACCTTCCAATGCAGAAACGGGATTAATAATGCCCGCAAATTGCATCACTGGAATCATCGTACCGAGCATCACCAAAAACATCGAGGCGATCTGACTTTTGGTTAGTGCCGAAGCCAATAAACCTGTAGCTGTAGAAAAAATAATAAACAGTAAAGATGCCAATGTTAGCGTCAAAAAACTGCCTTTAATCGGCACATCAAAAAACACCACTATCATCAGGCACATCAGGAAATAATTCAGCATGGCCAGTACCACGTAAGGAATTTGCTTGCCAATTAAGAATTCACTGCGGGTGACTGGAGTAACATACAAATTCACAATCGAACCCAGTTCTTTTTCTCGTACCACAGACAGTGCTGTAAGCATTGCAGGAATGAGCAGAATTAATAATGGGAACAAAGCTGGAGCCATTGCTGGCAAGCTCTTGATATCTGGGTTATAACGAAAGCGGGTTTCTACATTGACCGCACTGGAATATTTATAACCACTTTGTTCCAAGGCTTGCTGCATTAACCAATGAGCATGAATCCCTTGCACATAGCCCTGAACCGTTTCTGCACGCTGCGGCATAGCCCCGTCAATCCATGCACCAATCTTGACGTTCTCTCCTCGAGCCACATCTCGTGCAAAGCCGGGTGGAATTTCAATCGCCAAAGCAATATCACCGCTGCGCATGCGCTGGTCTAGGTCTTCATAACTTTGCAGAGGTGGTTTTTCCACAAAATAGCGTGAGCCAGCGATACTCATCGTGTAATTCTGACTTAAACCTGTTTGATCACGATCCAGCACAGCAAACGTCAGATCATCCACATCCATGGTAATTCCAAGTGCCATCACCAACAGCAAAATGATTGACCCGACCAAAGCCATGGTCGCACGAATCGGATCACGCGCCAATTCTAGCGATTCACGCCATGCATAACTGAGCAGGCGTTGTAGGCTGAATCGACTAGACTTCGGTTGCTGCGTATTGACAGATAGATGATCACTAGCTTGCTGTTCATCCTTTTCTTCTGTCGCAGTCTGAGCGCCAACACCTGCTCCTGCGTCCAACAGATAGCCAATAAAAGCTTCTTCTAATGAACTCGCTTGGCGGTTTTTAATTAATTGTGCAGGCGCTGCACTGTCCAAGACCCGTCCTGCATGCATCAATGACATACGGTCACAGCGCTCTGCTTCATTCATAAAGTGGGTGGAAATAAAGATGGTGACCCCGTCTTGACGTGACAAAGTGATCAAATGACGCCAGAAATTATCCCGAGCGATGGGGTCTACGCCAGAGGTCGGCTCATCTAGAATTAAAATTTCAGGCTGATGTACCAGAGCAACTGCCAATGACAGACGCTGCCGCAGTCCAAGCGGTAAATCATCAGGTAATTTGTCTTTTACAGTACTTAAGTCAAAACGCTGCAGCATCTCGTGCACACGTGATGCAATCTGCTCTGCAGGCACATGAAATAACTTGGCATGCAGCACCAAGTTCTGAGTAATCGTCAATTCACTGTAGAGTGAAAAGGATTGTGACATATAGCCAACACGGCGACGGGTCGCTATATCACTGCCTTCCACGGGTTGTCCGAACAACCATGCCTGCCCTTCCGAAGCTTCCAGCAATCCCGTCAGAACTTTCATGGTGGTCGATTTGCCACAACCATTGGAGCCTAAAAAACCAAAAATTTCACCACGACGAATCTGAAAATTGACATGATCGACTGCGGTAAAATCGCCAAACTTAACGGTCAGATCTTTGGCTTCCAGCGCATATCCTTCTGAATCATGCTGCGGTAAAGCCGGTATAACGACTGGTTCATAACCCTGTTTCTTTTGCTCTGGCAAAAGCTTGATATAGGCCTCTTCTAAACTGTGGCTACCAGTTTGTGCCAACAACTCATCAGGACTGCCAGTTTTCAGGATTCTGCCTTCATCCATCATCGCTAACCAGTCAAAACCTTGCGCTTCATCCATATACGCTGTGGCGATAATCACACTCATTTGTGGGCGGACACGACGAATACGGTTAATTAACTCCCAAAACTGTGAGCGTGCCAAAGGGTCGACCCCAGTGGTTGGCTCATCTAAAATTAAAAAATCAGGATCATGAATCAGGGAACAGCACAGGCCAAGTTTCTGCTTCATCCCACCAGAGAGTTTTCCTGCGGGACGATCCAAAAAGTCATACAGCCCTGTACTTTTGGTCAGTGCATCAATACGCTTTCGGCTTTCTGCTGCATTATGCCCAAACAAACGGGCAACAAATTGTAGGTTTTCTTCCACCGAAAGAGTTTTGGACAAGTTTTTCCCAAGCCCTTGTGGCATATAGGCAATATGTGGGCAAACTTTTCTACGATGTTTTGCATCGGCAATATCACCACCGAGTACCATCAAACGGCCTTGCTGAACCACTTTGGCACCCGCCAGCAATGCCAGCAGGCTTGATTTACCCACGCCATCTGGACCGATTAGACCAATCATGCAACCCGCAGGCAAAGACAGAGAAATATCTGTTAAAGCCTGAGTTTTGCCATATTTCAGACTGACTTGTTGAATGTCGGCAACAATTGCACCTTGCGCAGATGATGCTGTCATGATTTAACCAGATTGCTTAGGAATTCAGGCCAAGGAGCACTTTCATCAACTTTGATATAAGCCACACCTGGAAGGCCAGTTTTGACTTGCTGAATGTGGTTTTGCAACAGAGCTGGATCAATTTTGGCTTTAACTCGAAACATCAGTTTTTGACGTTCACTTGCAGTTTCCACTGTTTTTGGGGTGAACTGTGCAGTATCTGCAACAAAAGAAACACGGGCAGGAATCACCACATTTTTAGCAGCATCCAGCACAATACGAACTTCTGTACCTATGGCAATTCGGCCAGCCACCGTTTCTGGCAGGAAAAAGGTCATATAAACGTCCGACAGATCAATCAGGTTCATGACCCGCCCGCCTGCGGCAATCATTTCACCGGGTTGTGCCACCAAAAACTGAACACGTGCCTTTAATGGAGCTTTGAGCAGGGCATCTTCAATATCAAAATTAATCCGCTCTACTGTGGCCTTAATCGCATCGACTTGTGAACGTGCACTGGACACCTGACTTCTTGCTGCCACAATTGCGCTTTGTGCACTGTCTACTTGTGCTCTTGCTGCACTCAACACCGCAGCCACACTTTTAACATCTGCACGTTCATCATCTAATTGCTGTTTTGATGATGCTCCATCTTTAGCCAAAATTTCAGTTCGTGCCAAACGGTTTTTAGCCGCAACCAGTTCAGTTTCACGTTGAACAACCATGGCTTGCGCTGCAGCTTTTTCACTGATTCGCATGGCGACTTGCGCTTCTGCGGTAGCAATGCCATCTTGTGCCTGACGCTGCTGGGCTTGGACTTCACGGAGTTGTGCTTCTAAAGCAGACACTTTAATACGGGCTAAAACTTGACCTGATTCTACAAAGTCGCCTTCTTGCACCAAGATTTCTTCTAACTGGCCAGCTAATTTACTGGAGATATTAATTTCAGTTGCTTCAATTCGCCCATTACCACTGACTAAAGCTTCTGTATCGGATTGGGTCATATTTTGCCAGACCAAATAAGCCACCAAACCCAAAATCACCACTACACTCACCAGTGTGAGTTTTTTAATATTCATGTTTGTGATTACCCAAAAACTTGTGCTAAAGAAATCTTTCAAAATTATTTTATAACACGAATGTTACTCGCAATATGTTGTCTACTACAGCCCCTTCATGAAAAATCGGAAACCATTTTAGAACTCAGACGAATTTTAAGAGCTCATTTAGCAGCACAGAATTGACCTGAGATGAAAACTGAGCTTCGCATTAAAAAATGAACTTTAAAATAAATCTGACAGCAATTTAGATACAACAAAACCGCATTCAAACATGATTTTAAAACATGACTTAAATGCGGTTTTTTAGTTTGATCAAACTTTGTGTTAGATCAATTAAACAGCCTAGCCCTTAGTATTCATAACCATTATTGGCTGACCATTGCTGCAATTTGCCATAATAGATTTCATCATTGAACAACAGGTCTGCTTTAGAAGCCGCATTGCTTTCTTCAGTTGGGCAGAAACCATCGTCACAATCGGCATCGACCACCCAACATCCACGTACAAATAAAATTTTATTGCCTTCTTGCTCTAGTTGTTTCTGCACACGCTCAATCGCTTCATTTAGATGATCTGCACCTAAATAAGCAGTCAAATACGCATAAGAGCCTGTTTCATCGGATGCTTTACGAAACTCGACACCCACACAAAATAAATGTTTTTTCATTTTTGGCTCCTTGTCATGTTATACAGTTAAGCTAATCTTTAATCTGGTCTAGGTCTAGTGCTTTTTCTTACACTTAACAATACGTTACCTAGTCACAATACTGTAGTTCAGAATAAAAACCTAGCCGCTTCATATTAGACTTAAGCCATAATTGCGCTGTAAATTAAATACAATGCAACGCCAATCACCGTGGTGGCAAATACTTTCTGTACCGTATTGCTATTCATGCGGTGAACTAAAACACGTCCCAACAACATCCCCACAATACACGCTATGACAAACGTCATGGTGACCATCGTCGGATACTGAAAACCATCTAAAACATGGGCAGAAATACTGACGCCACCAATCAAAAAAATGATCATTAAAGATGTTGCTACAATGCTGCGCATATCCAAGTCAGTGAATTTACGCAATAACGGCACAATCACAAAGCCGCCACCGACTCCAAGTAGGCCTGTCAGCAAACCTGCAATAATCCCCACACCGCCCAACAAAGATGCTGTTTTGGCGTTCCAAACTAAGCGTCCAGTCGTTTGATTGACCTTACATGGTGGATTGGTCTGATCATTAACCTTATTAAAGAAAATGCGATAAGCCACAATGAACATAACCGCACTGAATGCCAATGTCAGCCAAACAGGGGGCACAATACCTGCCAAATGTACGCCATAGCGTGCTGAAGGAATACTGATTAAGGCAATCCACAATGCAGCTCGATAACGTACAATTCGCTTGAATAATCCCTCAATTGTGCCCACAAAAGCAGCTAGAGTGACAGCCAATAATCCTACGGGAGCAGCTTGTGCAACGGTCCAGCCTTGGCTTGCCATTAGGGCAGGAACAGCAAGAATACCGCCCCCTGCCCCAGTCAGCCCGAGTAAAGTCCCAATAACCAAGCCTTCCAGAATTAACATCCACATGCCTGTTCCCCTATTCCACTCGTGTATGGCGTTTTAAGTACATCCACATCACTTGCCGCACACCTGATTGGCAGGCAAAGCCACATCTATTTGTTTTGGATAAGGCAGGTTTAAATTCTGCATAAGGGTAATAAATTCAGCTTTGGTACGGCCTTGCCCCAAACGTGAGTTATTGCGTTTTTCCTGTCCCACGGTAGATGAAACACGACCTTTGTAGTCATGGCCTGGGTACACCAAAGTATCATCAGGTAAGCTAAAAATTTGCAGGTGGATACTGTCATACAAAGTAGCAGGATTCCCTTCTTGAAAGTCTGTACGACCGCAACCATCAATCAGTAAGGCATCCCCCGTAAACACCATGCCATCCACCACATAACTGGTACATGCATTGGTGTGACCTGGGGTA
Source organism: Acinetobacter sp. A3 (assembly GCF_012371415.1). Classification (NCBI taxonomy): domain Bacteria; kingdom Pseudomonadati; phylum Pseudomonadota; class Gammaproteobacteria; order Moraxellales; family Moraxellaceae; genus Acinetobacter; species Acinetobacter sp. A3. Next base: position 3,573 of record NZ_JAAZQW010000052.1, on the reverse strand, counting down.
TAACGTGCTTCAATCTGCAACTCACCGACACGAATGGCCGCACCATCGGTAATGAAAATATCACCACACCCAACACCCGAATTACGATGCAAAATAGTTTTGCAACCAAAGCGGGTTCTTAAGGTATTTGCCGCAGTAATATGGTCGGCATGCACGTGGGTATCTAAGCTGTAAACCAATTGCAAACTATGCTGCTCCAAAAAAGCCGCATACTGCTCTACCTCGGAAATCACAGGGTCAATGAGTACGGCTTCACGGGTTTGTTCAGAAGCCAATAAATAAGTGTAGGTTGAACTTTCCGGTTCAAAAAATTGATGAAAGATCATGTGCTGTGTACCGTATTGAATTATTGTTATGCTTAGTTTTGCAAATAGAGTGCCAACTTTATCTATTTTTAATATATTAATAAAATACAATATATTGAAATGCATTATCTAATTCAGTTACATCTGTGTGTTTCACAATTGTTGCGTTTCATGTTTCAATTAAATCCAAAATGAAACAAAAGATGAAACAATATGACGACAATGTATGACTTTGAACAGCAAGCTCAACTTGAAGATTTTTTGTTTCATTTACAGCAACTTTGCCCTGACAGTTGGCTGTATATATATGATGAGGCATCCAAAACATGGTGCTACGAATATGCTCAGGCATCGGCCACATTTTCAGGCAGCATCGAAAAAAACCTAAAAAACCAACTGCTGAATTTACAACAACCTATTGGAACCCTGACATTAGTAGACAATTCCATAGCGTTGAGTTATCACCACTTAAATATTCGTATTCGTGCAGAAAACTTGAGTGGGCGTTTATTTTTTATGCAGCCCGTCGTATCTCTACCTGTATTTAAAACAACAGCAGCATCCGAGCAGACAAACAGTAATTTGACAGATTTTTTCCATAGTCATTCGCCACAAATGCAGCATATGTATTCCATTATTGAACGAGTTGCAGTGACTGAATTCCCAGTTTTAGTCCGTGGCGAATCTGGCAGCGGCAAGGAGTTGGTGGCGCAAGCCATTCATGCACGAAGTCATCGTCATGCACAGGTTTTTATTGCGATTAACTGTGCCGCTTTAAATGCCAACATTCTAGAAAGTGAATTATTTGGGCATGTGAAAGGCGCTTTTACAGGGGCAATTCGGGAACATAAAGGCGTATTTGAACGTGCTGCGGGCGGTACTTTGTTTTTAGATGAAATTGCAGAAATTCCTTTAGAGCTACAGGCAAAATTGTTGCGTGTATTGGAAACGGGCGAATTTATCCCTTTGGGTGGTGAAAAATCAATTAAATCGAATGTCAGAATTATTACCGCAACACATCGTGCTTTGCGTGAAGAAGCCCGACTGGGCAGGTTCCGCCAAGATTTGCTCTATCGCTTAAGAGTTATCCCTATTTTTGTGCCGCCACTACGAGAACGCAAACAGGATATTCCTGAAATTGCCGCCTTTATTTTGCAACAACAGCAGGCTCAGTTTCAGCTCACACCGACTTTATCTGAACAAGCTTTGGCGGTATTACTGAATTATGATTGGCCGGGTAACGTACGTGAATTAAAGAATACCTTGCTGTATGCACTGACTATGTCGGCAGGTAAAACCCAAATTGACCCACAAGATTTACCCGATGAAATTGTGCATGCCAGTTTGAACTTAGCCAGACCATCTACAGCACCACAGCCAATTCAACTGCCCATCAAAAGCAGTCAAAAAGTTGATAAAGACACCTTGCAAGACCTATTGGAAAAATATCAAGGTCAAACTGAATTGGTGGCGCAAGCACTCGGTGTTAGCCGAACCACCTTATGGCGTTATCGCAAAAAATTTCATTTATGACTTAGATGACTTAAGGTTTTTTAGATTGGGCAGCATAACTTAAAGGACTTGGCTTTTTACTTTTGTCGGCATAGTGGTAAATGGTGTCTAGATCTTTTTGAATAGACGCAGCCACAACATGCGGCATTACCTGATTCAATTTCACAAATATTTTTTCAGGATAACCAACTTGGTACGATTGCCCTGATTGATTCAAAAATTGATATAACTCCTGTGCCACAAATTCAGGACTATCAATTTTTGTGCCCATTTTAATATTCATTTCCATCACTTCAGAATTGTTCATAGGCGTAGCCGTAGCCCGTGGTGAGAAATACCTGAACTGAATTGCCGTCTTGCTGTACTCTCTGGCCAATGCCTCTGTTGCACCACGTAACGCAAATTTACTGGCACAATAACTGACATAGCCTGGGTAGCCAATGCTGCCAAAAGTCGAGCCAATATTGATGACCTGACTGGGTTGACTCTCTGACATATACGGCAGCAGGGCTTGAATCAATTGCAACGGATACACCACATTCACCAACATCATCTGTTCAATTGTTTCTGCGGTCTGCTGTGCAAACAAACTAAAATCATTCATGCCCGCGTTATTTATGTAGTAATGAATTGGCTGATTCAATGCGGCAATGGTCTGCACAAACTGATCTCGGCTTTGGACATCGGCCAAATCACAACGCATCGTATGTAATTGCAATTGTGAATACTGTTGTGACAGCTCATCCTGTAATTGTTGCAAGGCTTGCTGTTTGCGTCCAACCAAAATTAGGTTCAAACCTTGTGCGGCAAAATGTTGCGCAACTGCCTGACCTATGCCACCTGTTGCACCAAAAATAACGGCGTTTAAATTTGACATAAAATTCACTCTAAATATTAAGGGAATGGCACACAGCCTTTACACTGCAAATTCAGGATTGAGCCCTAGACCCATACAGATATACAGTTTACGCTGCTCCAGCGGCACTAAAATTTCACGTCTGCCATGCATAAAGCGTTTGTTATCAATCAGGACCACATCACCATCTTGCCAGTCAATTTCAGAGGTTTCACGCTCACAACGCTCGGCCAGCTCTTCCAGTAATTCCGTTTGGATTTCAGTACCATCAGCAAAGTAAAAATGCGGTGTTTCATAGTTATAAGATGGCCCCAGCAAGGTGTTGGCAAAGGCTGGAACAGCTTTTAAATTGTCATGGCGAATCATGGGCATGCTTAAATCATAAAGTACGCCCTGATCATGTGCAGGCTGAATTCGTTGCCCAGGAATCATCTCAATAAAACGTGCCAATTCCTGTAATCCAACCTGCTCGACCTCTGCAATATTAAATGCAGTTGCTACATACTTTTGCCATGTATGTTTAGGTAAATAACGGCGAATAATCATCGGCTCTGAAAATTTCTGTTTGAGCGTTTCAGGCAGTTTTTTCCAGACTGCATGCCCATCACATAAGGTGGTTTGAGAACCACGTGAAGCACTTTTTTCACTAAAAAATGCAATGATGTCGGGTGGCATAGGTGTTGAACCATTTTCAATATGTAGCCCCATAGCTTGAGTTCCTGCATCTACCTTTTGAGATTGACGAGTCACATTTTCCCGCGCAGGGTCATAGGTCAGCGTTTGGCAAATATTCGTCATTAAGCCACTAAATGTGTTTACATCCATCTGTTCCTTAAAATGTATTCAAACATACTCAAGGACTAATTCGCACTCTGTTAATGTCTTGTTGCCAAGCGTGTA
>NZ_JAAZQW010000051.1:0-15144 GCF_012371415.1 Acinetobacter sp. A3 | reverse complement strand
ACACCAACAACCTTATCAAGCGGATTATTGAGCATGAATTCTCAATAATTTGCTTGACGTTTCAGACGGTATCTCTTGATCTCCTGGTGCAACATAGTCCCCAAGCAGCTCCATAAAGCGCTTGGACATTTCGCCATATAAGGAGAAATTACTGGATAGCACCTGAATGTTATGTTGTTTGATTAGCTCTTTAATTTGGAATACAGGAACACCCATCTTGATGCCTAAGTCTTTCGCTTCCTGGCTTCTGGCCACGGCACAGCCGTCATTGTTGCTGAGCACAATGGTTGGGCGATCATTCAAGGCAGGATTAAACACACGCTCACACGAGACGTAGCAATTATTCACGTCGACTAACGCGAATATTTCATTTTCACTTTGCATGGTTATTCTTCTTTTTATGAGCGGTGATAAATACGCTTTAAATTAAAAGTCACCACACCCCAGATTGATATGGTCTGACTATCATCAGGAATGATGTGATTGTAATTCGAATTTTCAGCCTTCAACCAAAGTTCTGGAAGCGGATAATCTTCATCTCCAAATATTTCTTTGATTTCAGACTTGGACATCTTATTGGTGATCATCAGCCGCTTAATGGTCGAGGCATTGTCATCAATCAGGGCAACCACGATATCGTAATGCTTGGCTTCAATACTGCGATCAATAATGATTGGATCATTAATCTCTAGGCCAGCATCGAGCATGGATTCACTGTCTACATAGGCAATAAAAGTAGAAATAGGGTTGTGAATCAGGAACTCATTCAGATCGAGTGCTTTGTCTTGCTCATCCTTGGTGCTGAAGGCCGGACCTGCAGGAATACGCTCTAAAGAGACGGGAATAGATACTTTGGATTTGGGTAGGACAGCAGTAAGCCCTAATTTTTCAACAAGCTCATTTTGAACAGCGATTTGTTCAAGCACGGTGTTGATGGTAGGACTTGGTTTACCCTCTGGACCCATGAGCTCTTGTAAAGATGACCATGCGTCGTCAGAGAAGTAAATAGGCAACTTCTTAGACATGAGATACTCCTACGCTACGAGGCGTGTTTGGAAGTAGAATTTGTTTAAATAGGATATTACTAACAGCGTTTAAAATTCAAATTTAAAAAGTTGTGGATAAACAAGGATGCGTCAGAATAAGACGTTTTGTTTCTGCTCATCGCGTGGAAATGTGACGAATTCATCGGGCATTTGAAAGAAATATTCATGCGCATGTTCATGATCGGCTGTTAGCCAGTCTTTTCTGTACTGTTCTGGAATAACGATAATGGATCGCTTCTCATCCTTCGGTGCATGGAATTGTTTCATAAAAGGGTGATGGTCCGAATTGATGGTCAACATTGAAAAGGAACGTACCTTATTGCCATTAATCACTGCATCATCATAGATCCCTGCAACAGTAAAAGGCTGATCATCTTTACGCTTGATGGTGTACCAGTGTGGCTTGCCATTGATGTATTTCGGCTCATAAAATTCTTGTACTGGGACTAGGCAGAACTTGCTGTACTTCCAAGCATGTCGAAAGCTAGGCTTATCTGCTACAGACTCAGTTCTGGCGTTATAAGTATGACTGCTGAACTTCAATTCTTTCGCCCAGCTCGGTAGTAATCCAAACTTTGCAATATCAAGCTCTAAGTGATCTGAGCCGTTCAGAATGATTGGAGCATGATAGGAAGGGAATACATGATCCTTAAGCTCAAGATCAAACTGGCTTGTATCGACACCTAAGAGTGTCAAATTTCTTTTATTTGGAAATAGGTAATTTGAGCACATAGCCTGATCACATAACTAAAGAATTTATCTGAAATTGTATACGATGCTTTATGGAACACATGGGATTTATGGTGTCAGTTCAAGTAGGCTATATGAAAAAAGTCATGATGGGGCAAGTTACATTTTCAGTTAAAGTATGACTTATGGGATGCAAAACTACGTTGGGCGTGAAGTCATAAAAAAATTAATCAGGATTTTGCATAAATAGTGCGCCGTAAGGCGCATTATTTTTAAGGAAGGTTTGTATTACTCGACAATATATAACTTATGTTTTTTCTTCGGGGGCTCAACTTTAGCTAAAGCATCAAATGTTAATTGATTAAAATCTTCTTCAGAGATTCCAATTTCATCAAGCATTTTATTTTTATCAAAAGATGGTTGTGAGGCTAAAACAGAGATAATTTTGGGCAACATCAAACTCTCATCTCGATGAGTTTCTTCAGGTTCATTAATGTTGTAGCCCAACGAATTGATCTTTATAGAGTTACTACGATTAACCCAATCACTAACTAAGCCCAGCTTGTGAGCTTTATAGTTAATAGCCTTCAGGGATGTTCGCCAAATCTTTTTATACTCAATCATATTTTCTAGTGAAAAATAGCGTGGAGCAGTAGAAAGAAATGCATCTGTTGGCATTAAAAATTCAGATGAAAATTGATCCGCTTCAGTTTCGAGAACACGATTATCTTTCTCGACACGAATTTTTTTGTTATGCGTATGCATAACGGTATGACCAAGTTCGTGTGCACAATCGAAGCGGGCTCTTTCGGCAGACTTAAATGTATTTAGAAATATGAAAGGGCTACCACTTTCATCATCAAAAAAAGATAGTGCATCAATTTCTCGAATTTCAGTCGGTAATCTAAAGACACGGATTCCCTTTAGCTCACACAACGAAACAATGTTATTAATAGGTTGATTACCTAAAGCCCATAAACCTCTCAACTCTGACGCTAGGTGATCGGCATACTTAGATTCACCCAAAAACTCAGTAATATCTAAATCAGGACGGTGAAAAGTAGGTAACTTTACTTTCTGATTTAAGTACTTGTTAATATTTATTGCTAAAAGAGTATATGCCTCATTAGCTTTTCTATGCTGTGCTTTAATACGAGCAACCGATCTATAGAAGATTTGGTCTGTTTCATGTGGTTGTGTGTCATTACCTGCAAAGAATGACTTGGGTAAATTTAATACACGGCATATATCATCTTGATCATTTTCATTGATTTCTTTATCCACGTCTAAAAGTTGCTTTACCTTAGAGATAGAGCAACTCAATTTTTCTGCGAAATCGGTATTGCTAAGTCCTCGTAATTCTTTAGCAATACGTAAACGATCTTTATTAAACACATTAACCTCAGATTAAACTACAAGCTGAATATCAAAATCATCTGGTTTAATTTCATTAGATGGTTCCAATACTGGCTTAGGATCAGTTTTTACAGGAACTGTATTATCTATTTCAAATGCAATTCTGCAAGTATGGTCACTTGGTAAAATTGAAATTTTTTTCGCTTTTAAGTCCTGTACGAAGCTAGTTGGGTATGCAAATTCAAAAGGAATATTTGGGATATCAATGTCTTTATAGGCTGGATGTGATGCTGAAGGAAAGTATAAAATCCATGTTCTCAATTTTGTCTCATCATCATAAGCAGACTGATTCTCCTTAATATTATTTAATGTCATTAATCCTTTTTCACAGTGTGCTGATACAACTTGATCAGCTAACCCCAATGCAATATTCCCGCTCATAAAGATAATTTGTATTTTCTTTACTGTATTCTCAATTCTTGGCTGGCTGTCATTGTGGAATATCCAAGCAGGATCAGATTGTCGAAGCAGTAAAGCAATCTGTTCTCCAATTTTTCCCCATCGTGCAATAAAGCGTGCACGGTTATAGTGAGTATTTGTTCTATAGTCAGCATCACCGATCATAATTGCGTTTCTGACTAACTCGAGATCAGGTAATCCTAACTGTTTAGCTTTTTTGATAGCATTTTCACCTTTGAAAAAATCACATGGCGTGGGTTCAGAAGGTTGGATTGATTCTTCATCAAGGAGATTTAAATTCATCTTAAAAGTTATCCTAAAGTAGCGAATGTCTTTTTTATAACATCTTTTAATGTTTTAAAAAAGATATTTTTATAAATGTGTGCTATCTTCACTTACAACTTGATAATAAGAATTTTGGAGAAGAGACGTTGAGTAACTTATTCATTAATCATAAAAATTGTCCTGAATGCGGTGGCCGTATCAAAGGCTATTATTACTACTGTGGGCAGTGTGGTAGTCAAAATGTTGTAAACTGGAAGCACACGGGGATATTTTTGTTGATTGCTGGAAAGATTTTTCTGGTTGCTATGCTTTTTTTGCTAAAAAATTTTGTTCAAATCCATTTTTTTCACAAGTTTCATTGTGCTAATTTTTTAAATAATTCATAGAGGTTGATAGTAAAATGAAAGTTAAAGATTTAATTAAATAATTAGAAGAGTTTGATCTGGAATTAGATGTTTTAATTGCTAATGAAGAGAACAAAATCATTGGCATAAAAACCCTAGCCCGATTCTTTGAAATAAGCTATGTTTCTTTTGTTCATCCAGAGACACAAAGAAATGATATGGAAAGAAATGTTGAATTTACCTTTTTAGGAATGTCGACTAAAGACTCTAGAGTTATTGTTTTTATTGACGTTGTTCCATAATTTTCAAGTAGTCAAAATGAGTATACAATATTCATGTGATGCAAGAAGATACAACTGGATAGGATGGGCCCATAAGTATTTGAAGCTGCCTCGTGTATGATCATGGGGACTGTCCAAACAAACGGCTTTTGAGAGTGCTGCCTGATACGAAAAATAATATCCAAGAGATGCTAGCGGTAAATTTAGTGTAAAATTTAATGCTAGCCATCATTAAAACTTATTTAAAAATATGAAGTTATATCGCACAGATTGGAATATGTTTCCTAAAACGGTTATTGACCGTGGTCTTGGAGATGCAACCTCTCATTACATGTATGAAGCTGCTAAAGCAGGGGATGTTGAAAGTGCGTATATTTTAGCTAAAGATTTAGTTTCGGATGAGGCGATTGCTGAACTAGAAAGAATTATCGATGGTCGGGAAACTATTATAGTACCTGTACATGCTGAGGAAGCAGTCGGTCGTAATATGATTCCTTTAGCTACTTCAGCAGTTATAGCAAAGAAACTTGGGCTTGAAGTTGATACGAATATAGTTCAAGCTATAAAAGTATCAAGAACTGGCGGTGATGGGTGGCATAGATTAGCCAACCCACCAGCATTTGATGGGACAATAAACAATGATAAATGTGTTATTATTGTTGATGATACCCAGACCCAAGGTGGTACTTTTGCAGCATTAAAAGGTCATATTGAAACAACTGGGACGAATAAAGTTATTGGAGCATATGCACTGACGGGTAAACAATACTCATCACAATTAGCTCTAAGTAAAGAAACTCTTCAGCAATTGAGGGATGTATATGGTAATCTTGAAGCATGGTGGAAATCGATTTACGGGTACGATTTCGAAAGGCTCACAGAGTGGGAAGCAAAGTATATCCTCAACTCTCGTAAAACAGCTGACGAAGTCCGAGATAGAATCATTGCGTCAAAACAAACGTGATGCTTATGCACTTATGATGAAAATGAATTAATTATTATTTAATTAAGTTAAAAGACTGCTATATAGCGGTCTTTTTTGTTTTTGAGCTCTACAAATTTTAATGAGTACATATAGTTACTTTTATAAAAATGATAATAAAGGGTAGAGGAGGTCATCTAAGAATTTAAAGCACAAGACTTATTTAACATTGATGACAGAAAAAGTGAGTTGTTGGGAACTTAAAGAAGAGGTGGTACTTATAATGGTTACTAAAATACAAATACTTAAAATATTAAATATATAAAACAATATATTACAAATATATATGATGCGTAGTGTACGCATCATATATATTTTCTTCTATTTTGATATAATGGATCTCGTCAATCCGCTGATAGGTTTCATTTAAATTTCATGAGTCTTACTGAAATTAAAGTTCGCCAAGCTCATTGCAAGGAAAAAACTTGTTTTTTATCCGATGAAGATGGACTTAGCCTGAAGATTGAGCCGACTGGAAGAAAATCTTGGTGCTATCGCTATACAGATCCACAAACAAAAAAACGTCGCCGCATTCAGTTGGGGCTTTATCCTGATTTATCGCTGAAAAAGGCACGACAAGTCAAAGATGACTTTAAAGACAATAATTATTGTTTTGAGCATGATACTGTCTCTAATGTCATCACCTTTCGTAAGGTAGGGGAGGAGTGGCTGCAGTTCAAACTGAAAAATGCATTTAATGATTCACCCCGCTGCGGTGTACTACAGTTAGCAGAAAGATGTTTACAGCAAGATATTTATCCAGACCTTCAGGATTTACCTTTTCAAAACATCAAGCGTTATGACCTGGTTTCAGTAATCAAAAAAATAGAGGGACGCCAAGTAAAAGAACCTGTCAAGAAAGCTTGTAGTTATTTGAACCAAATTTATGACTACGCTGTAGCGATGGGTTATTGTGAATTCAACATCGCGCATGGTTTAAATAAAATCGCCATTAACAGTAAAATCAAGAAGAATTATCCGTATTTGAAAGCGGAGGATATATCAGATTTTAAGAAAAATTTATTAAAATTGGATGCCCATCCGATTATTAAAAAAGCACTGCTGTTCAAATTACATACTGGCGTGCGAGGGGCTGAATTGTTATTGGCTGAGCCTCATCATTTTGATTTAAATGAAAAAATCTGGAAAATACCTGCCTTGCATATTAAACAGTTTCGACGAAAAGTCATATTAGGCCATGAGATTCCCGACTTCTTAGTTCCACTTTCAGATCAGGCTTTAGATATTTTAAAAGACGTCATGCAATGGTCATACGGTGAAAAGTACATTTTTGCTAGCCCACGGAAACATAATCAACCGATTCATTTTAATACATTAAATATGGCTATACGTAAGATGGGCTATGGAAAACATCAATTATCCTCTCATGGACTACGTTCCACTTTTAGTACCATTTTGAATGACTCAGGTTTGTTCCAGGATAACTGGATTGAGGCACAACTTTCACATATTGATAAGAACCGTACCCGTGCCAGCTATAATCACGCTGACTATTTAGCCCAGCGGACTGAAATGATGCAGTGGTGGGGTGATTATTTAAGTACTGCTAAGTGAAAATCGTACTTTTATACATAGACTTAAAACATTATGGGGTTTCAAATGGATAGTAAACAATATACTTGCCGTGTTACATGGTCAGCAGAATATAATGAGTATGTTGGGTTGTGTGCTGAGTTTCCATCATTGTCTTGGCTTGATGCGGATCAGTCTAAAGCATTCTCAGGAATAGAGGAGCTCGTTGCTGATGTTGTCGCTGATATGATTAGCAATAATGAAAAAGTTCCTACACCACTCTCCGGGAAAATATAGTAGGCAGTTTGTTGTCCTTGTTCTCAGTGGTTCAACAAAAACTAGCCCTCGAAGCCGCAGAACGTGGCGTGGACATAAATTGTTTAGTATCAGTAAAAAGAGCGATGTAATTTTAGTACGAGTGAGTGATAGAGCAGGAACCTATGCTTCATATATTCAGTAAATGGTATGTTTTTGAATTAATAGGTATTTTTAAATAAAGCTTTCTTTGATTTAGTGCTTTTTATTTAATAAATTAATTTTAAAAACAACTTAGGCTAATTGATAAACACTATCTGGAAAGATTAAAAGAAAATATTTTTTAATTTCTGCTAATTCATTTAAGGCAGGTTCCCTTTCAAGCAGTTGAAATGTCCAAATAAGTACAGCCTGATGATTATCATAGCAAGTATTTACTCCAAGAAAATTAGCCATTCCATAACTTCTATTGATGTTCATTTCTTTAATTAATTGATTTCCTAAGTCACGAGCTTGCTGGCTGATCAATAACTCATTTGGTAACACGGCGGTCATCTCCACAAAATAATCTAATGCAGGTTCAATCCTTATATTTAAAAAGTTATAATTTAGTTGAAATGGATAAAATATACTTTCTATAAGTTGTAATAACCTGCTGTAGGTTAATTTTAGCAAAGTATTACTCAGTCAACAACTTCAAATAACCCACAGCAAGTTATTTTTTGTAAATTAATTTAAATATGATTACTTGTAAGTTATCTAGCCTCATGGGCGATAGAAAAATTTTAAAATTAAGTGAAGTGGTGCATGCAACAGGTATCAATCGCAACACGCTCACAAGTATGTATTATGACCGTGCTGTACGTATTGAATTACCAGTCGCCGATAAGTTGTGTAAGTACTTTAACTGTACGATGAATGATTTGTTTGAGTTTAAGGAAGAAGTTGAAGAAAAAGATTAACTTAATACTTCGTTTGATAAGTTTTTCGAAGAAAAAGACTAGCCAATACTTAGTTTGATAAGTTTTTCTCTGCAGATCTAATATTGAATTTTATAAAATATCATTACAAACAGATACTAATTTCATTACTTCTAAAATGAAATCAATCGAATGGTAGAGTTTTTTTGCTATTTGCATTTTAAGGTGGGATTTTGAGGCCTTGTTGCGCAAACCTACCGATAAGGTCTTATACAGCAATAGCCTACACCTAAATTTATCGTACACCGAATTGGTCATCCTACAATCATGCTTTGATCAATCATGGTAATTTTACAATTTGGTTTGATACTAAGATTCAATGATATTCGCAGTCACAAGGAAAACATGGTCGAAATCAAACTTATTCTGACATAGCCATTCAGTGCTATCTCATGATTAAATCCTTATTTCGTCTTTCTGTATGCATGGTGACTGGCTTTGTCCAAAGCTTGATTAAACTTTGCGGATTAGATTGGACAGCTCTGGATTATTCAACCATTCGCAGAAGACAAAAGCATATTGATATTCAAATTAGCTATGAAAAGAGTTGCAATGGACTGCATCTACTCGTTGATTCCACGGATTTGAAGTTCTTAGGTGAAGGTGAATGGAAACGTAAAAAGCATTAGCCGAAATATCGTCGCCAATGGCGTAAACTTCATATTGGTATAGATACTAAAACCCTGCTAGGTAGAACACTATGGAAAAAATGGTCAGGCTATCATCGCCGAAGTTTGGTCGAAACAAAGATGCACTGCATCAAATTATTAGGCGATAAATTAATGGCAAGAAGCTTTCCTAGTCAGATGAGTGAAATTCATGCTCGCGTAGCAGTCCTCAACAGATTTATGGAATTAGGCCGACCTAATACCCGAGTTGTAACTTAAATTTGAGTTGCTTAGGAAAACTCAATCTTTAAAGGCTTTATGCAACAAAGAACTTCGAAATTGATTTATGGATTATGAGCACCCTAAGGGCTTATAATTCAAAATATTTTCAATTATGGGGTGGTGAATTTTGGATAAGGTGAAAGCAAAAAAAATAGGGTAAGCGGATTAAATGGTTGATCTTACCTTTGCATGAGAGTGAGGCAAACCGGCATCTCATCGGATTATCTGGTTGGCACTCCAACCTACTGCTGATGCATGCTTCCCTCGCTAATTCCAGCAAGAACCCCACACGCCTTAACTTCCCGGTCATCGTTGCAACGCGCTCTTAGTGAAACGAGTTGTTTCTCAAGCGCCTGTAGAGCGGTTATCTGCGAGCGTACATGAGAGATGTGATCATCGAGCAAGGCATTGACAGCGGTACAGGACTGATGAGGGTCGTCCTGATAGCGCTTTAGTTCGTGAATTTCTGCCAGTGACAGATCCAGGATGCGGCAGCGACGAATAAAGGCCAGCCGCTCAACGTGTTTCTCGGTATAGACACGGTAACCGTTCTCCTGCCGACCAGGCGGCGGCAACAAGCCCTGCCGTTCGTAGAAGCGGATCGTCTGTGTATCTACCCCTACTGACTGTGCCAACTGACCAATACGCATCGGGTTCCTCCGCAACGGATTCTCTACGCTATTGACATTATAGCTACTATATAGTTTTAAATGAAAACCCGATCACATTCAAGTGGAGTCATATCATGAGTAAAAACTGCGGAGGCCCCTGTGGCGACCATGCAAGGCCTGCGGCGGATACCGATATGCAGGCCTCCTCCGATGCGTCGGGGGAATGGGTCAGTGTTTATGCCGTGCCGAAGATGGACTGTCCATCAGAAGAGCGCATGATTCGCCTGGCCCTGAACGGCGTTGAGGGGATTCGGGTACTGTCCTTCGACTTGTCGAACCGCCAGTTGAAGGTCGTGCATGACGGTGAGGTCGAGCCCGTCACCTCGAAACTGAAGACCTTGGGGCTAGGCGCCTCGCTTCAGGAAACCGTCGCTGCAAATCCGGAGACCATCAAGGCCGCCGAGTTTTCGGCAGCTTCTGCTAAGCAAGAATCCGGGACCCTGCGCTGGTTGCTCGGCATCAATGCACTTCTGTTCGTGGTGGAAATGACTGCCGGTCTGATCGCCCGGTCCACCGGCCTGATTGGAGAATCCCTGGACAATTTTGCCGATGCGGCGGTGTACGGGCTTGCCCTTTATGCGGTTGGACATAGCGTGAAAATGCAGGTACGTGCCGCGCATCTTGCTGGTGTACTGCAACTGATCTTGGCTGTGGGCGTACTCATAGAGGTGGTGAGACGCTTTGTATTCGGTAGTGAGCCTGAATCGCTGGTGATGATGGCTATCGCATTCGTCGCATTGATTGCCAATACCAGTTGTCTGCTGCTCATATCCAAACATCGGGAGGGCGGGGCGCACATGAAGGCAAGCTGGATATTCTCGGCCAACGACGTGGTGATCAACCTGGGGGTCATCACCGCCGGCGCTCTGGTCGCGTGGACCGGGTCCAATTATCCGGATCTGATTATCGGCACCATCGCGGGGGTAATTGTACTTAACGGTGCTAGACGCATTCTGGCGCTCAAGGATTAAGCAATGTCCATTTTTGGCAAACATCTGTCACCGTACGCTATGTTGTCCATATCGGGCCTGCTGGCAGCGTCTGATCAGGCCGTAAAATGGCTGGTGCAACAATCAATGGCATATGGCGAGTCTATTTCAGTGACCTCATTCTTTAACTGGGTACACGTATGGAATACCGGTGCCGCATTCAGTCTTTTTGCGAATGGTGGAGGCTGGCAGCGCTACTTTTTTATCGGAATCGCGGTAGTGGTCTCGATTTTTCTGATCAAGCTGATCCTTGAAAATCGTCATAAAGGAGAAGCCATCGCTTACAGTCTTATCCTCGGTGGCGCCATGGGCAACCTGATTGACCGGGTCTTTCGCGGCTATGTTGTGGATTCCTTTGATTTCTATTGGCGAGACTGGCATTGGCCGGCCTTCAACCTGGCTGATATTGCAATTGTCCTCGGTGCCTTACTTTTAGTTTCCAGCAGCTTGTTGGGTAAAAAAGCAAACACCAATGCTGAGTCGGATGGATCTGACTGACACCTACGCCTTGAACCGTACCGGGTTTGTCGGAGACTTTTTATTTAAGTTAGGCCACCTGACCTAACGGATTAATCTTATCATAGTAGATTGCTTCAAACTCAAAAGGTGATACATAACCCAGTGCACTATGTACACGTTCTTTATTGAACCAATCTACCCAGTTTAGTGTCGCAAGTTGTACATCTGCTAAACCTTGCCAATCTGCTTTTAAATATTCAATCACCTCTGTTTTGTATAAGCCATTCACCGTTTCAGCCAAAGCATTATCGTATGAATCACCAGTCGTACCGACTGATGCTCGTAAATTTGCTGCTTCTAAACGATTGGTATAACGAATGGAAAGATATTGCACACCTCTGTCGGAATGATGAATCACATTCTTTGGCATGCCTCGGTCATGCAATGCTTGCTCCAATGCATCGAGCACCATGTCTGTATTCATACGTGTTGATACTTTCCATCCAACAATTGCTCGTGAGAACACATCAATAATAAAGGCGGTATAGACCCAACCTGAATTGGTTTGAATATACGGGTGAGTTTTAGCTAGTCATAATTCATAAAAAATATCGATTGTGTACTGTACTGTAATGTACTAAAATACGATACAGTACAGTACACAATAGGAAGTAAACCCATGGCAATCACTAAATCAGATGTGGCAAAAGCCATCGAATCCCTTGCAGCACAAGGCTCAAACCCAACTAACGATAATATCCTTGCGGTTCTTGGTAGCGGCTCAAAGACCACTATCAACAAATACCGCAAAGAGATCCTTGAAGAGCAACTGGCGGCAGCCGTTACTACGGCAAAAACTCTGAAAGATGCGGAACTTGTTACCGTGTCACAAGTCATTGCAACCCTATTGCAAGAACGGATTGATGCAGTACAAGGCGGATATGCGGAAACAGTGCAACAACTGGAAAAGCAGCTTGCAGATACCACAGAAAAACTGGAACAGGTGCAAATCAAACTTGATGAACAGGTCAAACAAACTGATGACACCACCGACAAGCTGAAAGTCGCTCTTGCTAGTACAGATAAGGCAAAAGAAGACTACAACGCCTTGCAAGCCAAATATGAACAGCTACTCGAAAAATCAGGCTCGATCAAATATGTGGAATCACAACTCACTAATGCAAATGCACGGATAGCTGAATTAGAAAAACAGATTACAATGTAAAAAGACAAGTAACTGACGCTATGAATATCACTGATATTCGGGGCTGCTCAACCACAGAGTTTAATCAGACTTTGCACAAAGCCAGTGACCATACGTAAAGACCTACGGAATAATGATTTAATCATTAAGCAGCATTGGATAGCTGCGTCGGAGTATGTTTGATTTCGCCCTTGTTTGCCTTTTTATGGAGCATACCATTGCGTAGCAGGATCAAACCAAATGGCAATATTTCCGCGACTCATGAGTGCTCGATTATATGCGGGCCAATTGGTTGTGCGGTAGATTTTGTGTGTAGGCTTCTTCATTTGAAAATTATATCGCTGAAAAAGCCTTTACAGATAGGTGTGTGCAACAAAGCCTCTGATAATTAATAAAGCGCCATTTGGCGCTTTATTCATCCTAGCCCTTCAATATTGCAAAATGCGATAATTTGTTTATACTTGATTTATAGCAAAATGCGATAAAATGTTATGCATGTGATCACCCACGCTAGAATTATAGAAGCAATGCACAAGTGGCCACAGGCTG
The DNA here is from genome assembly GCF_012371415.1 of Acinetobacter sp. A3. Taxonomy (NCBI): domain Bacteria; kingdom Pseudomonadati; phylum Pseudomonadota; class Gammaproteobacteria; order Moraxellales; family Moraxellaceae; genus Acinetobacter; species Acinetobacter sp. A3. The sequence continues at coordinate 2,171 of NZ_JAAZQW010000051.1, read as the reverse complement.
AAACGGCATTAGATGGTTGGTATCGAACCATAAAGGCAAACGATCCGAAAGATTTTGCTGAGATGAAACAGCTCTTTCCAGCTGTCGATAAAGTTGGAAAGTTCCATGTATTCGATATTGGCGGGAACAAGATCCGACTTATTGCCGTCGTGATGTATCAAGCAAAACGTGTGTATATTCGTCATGTCTTGTCCCATAAAGAATATGACAAAGGTCATTGGAAGGAAGGTTAGTATGAACGCGATGATTAAACAGGCCGTAGACCACTGGCACTACGTTGCACCATTGCTCAGCAAGCCAGAAAATGAAGACGACTTTCATACACTTGTTGAAGCTTTAGATGAACTTTTAGATACCGTTGGTGATGACGAATCTAATCCTTTAATGGGGCTTATTCATCAGCTTGGTGATTTGGTTTCTGATTATGAAAATGAGCATCTTCCTATGCCTAAAGGGGATGGTCGTGCTGCTTTGGCTTTTTTGATGGAGCAACATGGTTTAGGTCAGTCTGACTTAGCAGAAGTTGCAACCCAATCTGTGATTTCTGAGATTTTAAGTGGTAAACGCCAACTGAATATTCGTCATATTAAGGCATTGTCTGAGCGGTTTAATGTATCGGCAGATACGTTTTTCTAAAAGATAGGGCGCCGTGAGCCGCTCTATTAGTAATCAATTTGAATTTCTTGTTAGTCTTGATATTTCAATTTAGCTTTGTTGCACAAACTGAACCGTACCGGGTTTGTCGGAGACCAACTTTCTTGAGAGAATGTTCCAATGACAAAACCAAAATATACCCCTGAAATCAGAGAAAGAGCGGTTCAATTATTGATTGAATCTGAAAAAGATTATCCTTCTACTTGGGCTGCAATCACAGCTATTGCACCTGAGCAGCATGCTGCGCAAGGGTTGTACTCCTGAAACATTGCGTGTTTGGTATTTAAAGCATATGGATCAACTAAATCCTGCCAAAGTACAACAGATATCTGACCAAGAAAAAATGAAGCAAATGGAACGTGAAATTAAAGAATTAAAACGTGCCAATGAAATTCTACGTAAAGCAGCCGCTTTTTTCGCCCAGGCGGAGCTCGACCGCCCACACAAATAATGGTGGATTTTATCCAGAACAATAAAGATCGATATGGTGTTGAAGCGATTTGTAGAATTTTACCGATTGCAGCTTCGACCTATTATCGGGCTTTAGATCTCGTTGATAACCCAGAACATCGAGCGAAACGTGTTCAGCATGATTTACATCATGCAGAGCAAATCAAACGTATTTGGAAAGAAAGTTTAGGTCGATATGGTGTGCGTAAGGTCTGGCAACCGTTATACCAATCGTTATCCAGATAGCGGCTTAAAGCTGGCCAACGCTTCAGAGTGTAATTGATCGCCTTGGCGGTTGGAAAACTCGATGGCACAGTCAGTTGATGTTGGTTGAGCCATTCATACAGTTGTTGCATCACCGGTTGACTATGCTGTTGTCGGTATTCGCGGCGCTGTTCTGCTGTACCATCGGTCTTTTTCCTGAGTTCTGCTTCTATGGCATACAGTTTCTGAATCAGCACTAATGCCTGTTCAGCGACCTGACTTTTTTTGGTCACATGCAGTTCATGGAATTTACGACGCGCATGCGCCATGCAGCCCACCTCAATGACCTGACCTGATTTAAAGCGTGCTTTATAACCGCTGTAATCATCACAGACCAGATGGCCCTGCCAGTCTTTCAGGAACGCTTCAGCATGCTGACCTGAACGACTATCCTGAAAGTCATAGATCACGGCTTGAACTGGATTGTACTGTGTAGTGGCATAGGCCCAGACATAACCTTTCTTCGGTTTTTTATCATTCTCACCCATCCGCATGATGGTGACCGGCGTTTCATCGGCATGGATCACCCGCTGTTGCAGCACCACCTGTTTTAAGGCATTGGCCAGGGTGCTGAGTACACGTCCAAACTGGGTAATCTTGGTGTCTTTCTTGCTGCTTTGATTCACTCTAAAGACTGAATGTTTGTCGCTGTAAAACGCTAAAGGCTTACCGTGCTGTTCGACATATAAGCGTGTTGAAATCATATAGTCAAAGGTTGATTCTGACTCACAGAAGCGTAAATGCTGCAATTTTCCTGTAGCATCATCGATAAACACCAGCAGACAGCATTTAGCAGCGCGTCC
>NZ_JAAZQW010000050.1:0-15159 GCF_012371415.1 Acinetobacter sp. A3 | reverse complement strand
TATATTGATGTTTATAACATCATTTGAGGAGCAGAATATCACTTATAGGAGTTGTTCAAATTTACGGATCCATCTCTGATAAGCCGATTAATTTATAAACATTTGTACATCAACTGTTTATTACTTATACAAAATAAGTATAAAAAGGATTCAATTGAATCCTTTTTGTTTATTTTAAATACACTGAATTTATTGAGTATTTGCTCGGTGAATCATAAAAATAAGTTACTTAATATATAACTTGATTGTTTTAGTGGGCTTTTAAATCGGACTGTTTTAATCAACTTTCTCCATTGGAAAAGATTGTGCATAACTGGGGCTTAGATTATATTGTTTAACAACTTGCAGAGAAGTTGCACTTGGCAAAAATGTTCATCTGCGATGCCTAAACAAGGCGAATACCAGACTGTGTATTGCGACTTAAAAGGATAAATTTAGTGCTTGCTCCAGCGTACAAACAAGTTTGGTTTGTAGTCCTCATGACATGGGTCATGGGGTGGAGCAGTATTGTCAGTGCTGCTGTCAAACCTGCCCATGTCTGGATGATGTCTAGCCATACGCAAATCGCTGAAACACAATCTGCTGTATCAGCCGCATCTGCCAATCCGCCTTTATCTTCTTTATCGGATTGTCATTCTGCTGCATCTAAAAATTCTGTTGATATGCAACATGCGTCTTTACAGGATCGGCATAGTCGCTCACATGCTGTGGCGCAGCTAGATGCATCTGCTGCACATCTATCATCGATGAATACCAACAACCCAGATTGCGTCAGCGCGACTGATTTTTCTGCTGCCAGCATGAATTGTCAGGATTGTGCACAATTACATTGCCAAAGCCTAAGCACTGTGCTGAATGTGCAACTGCCTGAACTGATGCAACCTGCAGAACTTACAACTGCCAATATCTTGTTGCCTGCTTATCAGGCGCAGCATTTACTGGGGCATTGGCAACAAATTTTACGCCCACCCAAAGCTTAATCCTGAACCCAAAACACGTTTGTCGTTTTATTTTTAAGGATTAAGTCATGTCTAAACTTTATCAGCGTGCACTGTTTTTAAGTGCCTGCGCATTATGCTCCAATGCTGTTTTTGCAGCAGTTAAGGAATACCACCTTACCATTGCAGAACAAACCGTGAATATCACAGGTAAATCTGTAAAGCGCATTACCGTCAATGGTCAGTTTCCTGCGCCTCTACTTGAATTTGAAGAGGGCGATGACGCAGTGATTCATGTTCATAATCAATTAAAAAATCAGGACTCATCGATTCATTGGCATGGTTTATTACTGCCGGGCTTAATGGATGGCGTACCCGGTTTTAATGGCTTTAAGGGAATTAAGCCGCAGGGGCACTTTGTTTATCAATTTAAAGTGCGTCAAAGCGGTACTTATTGGTATCACGCACATTCCAAAGGTCAGGAGCAAGATGGTTTATATGGTGCATTGCTCATTCATCCTCAAGCCAAACAGCCTTTACCAGCACATGAACGAGCAGACCGTGATTATGTGGTGATGTTGTCAGATTTCCATGAAAAATCTAGCAATCAAATTCAGAAAGATTTAAAAAATTCTGCAGAGTTCTATCAAAATCGGCGTGAAACTTTGGCTGATATTTGGCGTCAAACTCAGCGTGATGGGCTAAAAGCCACTTGGTCAGACCGTAAAATGTGGAACCAGATGCGGATGCTGAAAACCGATCTTTCCGATGTCACGGGCTATACCTTTTTGATGAATGGTAAAACGCCTGAACAAAACTGGACGGGCAAGTTTAAGCCAAATGAGAAAGTCCGCCTGCGTTTTATTAATGCTTCGGCGATGTCATTTTATGATGTTCGGATTCCAAACCTAAAAATGATGGTAGTCAGTGCCGATGGTCAGCCTGTGAAACCTGTCAGTGTCGATGAGTTTCGTATTGGAACCGCCGAAACCTATGATGTCGTTGTTGAGCCTAAAGCTGCACATTATGCAATTGAAGCCGAATCGATTGATCGTTCGGGTTTTGCTTTGGGTCGCTTACAAAATGAACTACTACCCACTATGCAGATGCCGCATGTAGCGCAATCACGCCCACGTGCTTTACTCACGATGGAAGATATGGGGCATGGCTCAGAACATTTAGACGTTGATCATTCCAAAATGAACCATGCAGCAATGTCTGAAATGGATCACTCCAAAATGAATCATGCTGCAATGTCTGAAATGGATCACTCCAAAATAAACCATGCCGTGACATCAGACATAGATCATTCTCAGCACAACACTGCTTCAAAGAAAAATGATTCGACTGTGGTACATGGTTGGGCCAATGCCTCTACACCTGTAGGCCATAAAGCCTTGCAATATGCAGATTTACAAGCGCTGCAACCGCAGAAAGATACTCGCGAGCCGATGAGTGAATTGGTGATTCGTTTAGGTGGTACGATGGAACGTTATATTTGGACCATCAATGGTAAAAAGTTCAGTGAGGCGGAGCCGTTACAGGTGCAATATGGCGAACGGATTCGGATTAAGTTTATTAATGACAGCATGATGGCGCATCCAATGCATTTACATGGCATGTTTATGCAACTGGAAAATGGTCAAACTGCGAAAGATTTACCCAATAAACACACGTTAATTGTGCCACCTAGAAAAACTGTCACGGCACTTTTAACCGCAGATGAACTTGGGGAATGGGCTATACATTGTCACCTGCTTTATCACATGAGTGCAGGAATGATGAATAAGTTGATTGTGGCTCAAGTCAGCAATGATCAGCGTTCAAGCATGCCAATTGCGTCTACTGAAGGAAAGGACAGTGCTGAGCAAAAAGGAGAGCAACATGCGCATCATTAATCTTTTTGCCAAATCTGTACTTAGTGTTTCAGTGTGTAGTTTGAGTGGTGGGGTGATGGGTGAAATGGCATCACATGCTGCACATTCAGGCGCATCCATGCTTGCACCTGAAGTTGTATCTGATTCAGCATCGCATCAGTCGCATCAGTCGCATCAGTCGCATCAGTCGCATCAGTCGGTCATCTCCTTGCCAGAGTCGCAACCACATGATCATCGTCAAGAGCATGGTGCGCAAATCTATGCCGTAACTACGGTTGATACACAATGGCAGCTCAATGAATCCGGTGAGGGTGCATTGCAGTCTGAATTACAAACCCGTATCGGAACCGATGAAAATAAATTATTTTTGAAAATTCATCGTACTAAGCATGAATCACAACCGACTGAATATGATGCCAAGCTGTTATATAGCCGCATGCTTTCAGACTTTTGGGATGTGCAGGCAGGTGTGCGTTATCGCAATCAGACTGCTGAATTGGTACAGCAAACTGATACTGAAGAAAGCTTAGATGTCGTGCTGGGCTTGCATGGTCTAGCGCCTTATTTCTTTGAAACCGATGCTCATGTCTATGTTGGCCATGATCACTATGCGGCAGTGGAGTTGGAAACAACTCGCGATTTGCTGCTTACCCAAAAGTGGATTGCACAGCCATATTTAGATGTGAAACTGCAGATCAGTGATGATACTCGATATGCACAAAAAACGGGTTTAAGTCATGTGGCAGCAGGACTTGAGCTACGTTATGAGGTGAATAAAAACATTATGCCCTATGTAGATGTGGGGTATGCCTATCATAAAGGCAATCAGCATACGGCTTGGCAAACTTCCACGCCATCTGAACAGGGTTGGTTATATGCTGCAGGTTTGCGTTTCAGGTTTTAATTATTCACCAACTCACAAACTTACCAACGATATTGGGTTGAGTATTGTTTTCTTGAATGAATAGGTGACTCCAAAAAGCATAGGCTTGGTTTATACTGAGCCTATTGTATGTTTGGGTGTGGTGTATGTCATCTTCAACTCAGGACGCTCAGTCGACTCAAGATCAAAACCTGAAAAACCAATGTAGTAATACGTCTGGCTGTGATGGTCAGGATAACCAACCCGTTAAATCTGCTTGCTCCAGTCAATCTGCAGGGTCAAATCAGTCTTGTGGGAGTGATTGCGCTACATCTGCTGAAAATACTGCTGATTCGTGTTGCAGTAACAAGAGTTGCGCCAACACCAGCAATGCTCAGTCCAATGCAAATGTGGTTGCGGCAGATCAAATTCCTTTAAGTCCATGGGTCAGTGCCTACAACATTCCTAAAATGGATTGTGGTGCAGAAGAACAAATGGTGCGCATTGCTTTGGCAGATCACAATGATATTGCAGCTTTGTCATTTGATTTGGCGGCACGTCATTTGAAGGTGTATCACCACACTCGATCTGTAGCAGAAATTACCGAAAAGTTGGAAACATTGGGCTTAGGTGCGGTGCTTGAACAGACTGAGGCAAATACACAAACGGAGTTGCCTATAACCGACAGTCGGGCACAAAGAAAAGTCTTATATGCCTTGCTTGGTATCAATGCAGTAATGTTCTTGGTGGAATTGATCGCAGGTTTGATTGCGTCTTCCACAGGGTTAATTGCCGATTCTTTAGATATGTTTGCCGATGCTGCAGTCTATGGCTTGGCACTATTTGTGGTGGGACAATCGGCTAAAAAGCAACTTAAAGCTGCACATCTTTCAGGTTGGGTGCAATTGGCTTTGGCCGCATTGGTGATTGTGGATGTACTGCGTCGTTTCGTCTTGGGCAGCGAACCAGAATCTATGTTGATGATGCTCATTGGCGCTGCTGCATTGGTAGCGAATGTCACCTGTTTATGGCTGATTTCAGGGCATAAAGATGGTGGTACACACATGCAGGCCAGTTATATTTTTTCGGCCAATGATGTGATTGTTAATTTAGGGGTGATTATTGCCGGTGGTTTGGTGCTACTGATAGGCTCGAATTATCCAGACCTGATCATTGGCTTAATTGTGGCGATGTTTGTGTTGAATGGTGCACGCAAAATTTTAAGTCTAAAATAGCGATAGAATAGTGGTCGTGATTTAAAGCATCACAGGGGGAACGACCTCCCTTATTGAGTTTTAGTCAAAGATAGAACTAAAAACTGAATAAGAAAAAATCTTCAGGACGGCCTGATTTCATTATTTTGAAGGAGGGCGTCATGGCCTGGATAATGTTGATACTGGCGGGTATTTTTGAAGTCGTCTGGGCATATTCGATGAAGCTGTCCGATGGTTTTAGCAAGCTGACACCCAGTATCATCACCCTAATCTTTATGATTTTAAGTTTTGTGCTGTTGGCTTATGCCATGCGGACTTTGCCTTTAGGTACGGCTTATACCATTTGGACAGGTATCGGCGCAGTGGGTTCATTTTTGGTGGGTATTTTTATTTTAGGTGAGCCTACCAGTGCCATGCGTATGTTGGCTGCTGTGTTGATTATCTCAGGTTTGGTACTAATGAAAGTATCTTCAAGCTAGGGTTAGGCAAGGTCTTGTTGGTTTGTGATTTAACCACGGTATGCAAATAGGAGTAGATCGTGCAATTGTTCTTTACTGAAATGGATACTCCTGTGGGTGTGCTGAAACTGGTAGCACATGATCAGGCACTGGTTGCGGTCATGTGGGAAAATGAAAATCCTAAACGTGTACGCTTGGCCACTTTGCTACAGCAAGATGATCATCCTATTTTGTGTAAGACCAAGCAGCAACTCCAAGAGTATTTTGCAGGACAGCGCCAGCAATTTGATCTCCCCCTTGATTTTGAAGGTACGGTATTTCAGCAAAGTGTCTGGCACGCTTTGCTAGAGATTCCATTTGGTGAAACACGTAGCTATAAGCAAATTGCAGAACAGGTAGGTAATGTTAAAGCTGTACGTGCAGTTGGTGCAGCAAATGGCAAAAACCCAATTTCGATTATTGCGCCGTGTCATCGGGTGGTGGGTGCGAGTGGTAAGTTGGTGGGATTCGCAGGTGGTTTGGATAATAAGGCGATTTTATTAAGCTTGGAACAAGGCAAAAAATAGCGCCAATGTATTCAGCATTGGCACTATTGGATCTAAATGAATTAAAACCGTTTCGGAATTTTCTGACCATTTGGAACAGGTGTTTCGGCATGTTTAAGTACACCAAACAACCACGTTTCTGCATGTTGTACTGCTTGTTTGAGTTGATCTCCCATTGCTAAGCGTCCTGCAATAAAGCTTGCCAAAGAGCAACCCGAACCATGATATTCACCCTCAAGGCGAGGGCAACGGGTTTCTGAAACCAGTTCATTGTTGCTATACAGTGCATTACGAATATAGTTGGGCGTATCTTCATGTCCACCTTTGACTAAAACAGCCTGTGCCCCCATTTCAAACAACTTGGCGGTTGCACGTTCCAGATCATCTTCACCCGTTAAAGCGCGCAACTCCACTGTGTTGGGAGTAATTAAGGTAGCAAGTGGAATTAGTGCTTTAAACGCCTGAACCAACGTGGCTTGATCACCTAAAGAACCACCGCTATTGGCCACTAATACAGGGTCAAGCACATATAAATAGTCAGGGTGTTCACGCAAAAAATCTGCCAGTGCTGCAATATTGTTGGTTGTGCCCAACATACCTGACTTAACAACCTTAATTGGCAGGTCATTCACTACAGCATTGGCTTGAGCCAGTAACAGTGTTTTAGATGTTGCTTCAAAGCCAAACACTTGTTGAGAGTTTTGGATGGTCAATGCTGTGCAGGCAATCGCTGCATGTGCGCCACTATTGCCAATCGCTTCAATATCAGCCTGTAAACCAGCACCACCCGATGGGTCTAAACCAGAAAAACAAAGTACCGTTGGTCGCACAGCCATATCCTTCATTGCTTATATTTACGTTAGTATAGGCAACTTTGTAATAACTCTCGATAGTCATTTGTACAGATAGGCATGGATTGTGATTAACACCCTTTTAATTGATTTAGATGGCACTTTAACTGACCCCAAAGAGGGCATTACCGCTTCTGCACGCTATGGTTTGGCAAAAGTTGGGCATCCTATTGCAGAAAGTGAAAATATTGACTGGATTATTGGGCCGCCACTCAAAGCCTCTTTGGCGAAATTACTTGAGGTGGATGTGCATGATGTCTTAGCTGAGCAAGCTTTATTGGGCTATCGTGAGCGCTTTGCCACCACAGGGCTGTTTGAAAATCATGTCTTTGAGGATGTTGCAACGACTCTAGCCAGTTTAAAACAACTGGGCTATCGATTATTTTTAGCGACAGCCAAACCTGAAGTTTATGCACGCCAAATTTTAGACTATTTTGATTTATTGCAATATTTTGAATATCCATATGGTAGCGAGTTGAATGGCGACCGTACCAATAAAGTAGACCTTATTCACTATATTTTGCAGCAAGAACAATTGCAGCCTGAGCAGTGTTTAATGATTGGAGATCGTGAGCACGATATTTTAGGCGCACGTGCTAATGGCATAGATTGTGTCGCAGTTGAATATGGCTATGGCTCAGCACAGGAGTTAGATTTAGCTGCTCCAAAATATCGAATTCAGCATTTTGCACAAATTTTGTCGGTAGTTGCAGAGTTGCCTTAATTTTGGGGCTATATTTGTTTGCATTTTTACCGCAGAGCTTTAGGCAGGATCATGCTTCAATCTTCATATCCAGATTGAGAAGGAGGTTGTGATGAAGCGAGTCAGTCAATCGATTACTTTTGTGGCAGTTTCAGTGCTCATGGCGGCATGTGTGAATAGTATACCCGCACCTACACAGTCCGCAGCACAGATTGAAATGTACACCTCATTGCAACATCGTCAGTGTGAGCCTGATTCGGGTTTAACTATTGCTGAGATTAGCCAGCGTTTGCTGCAGGCACAGATTCAGGTATATCAGGCTCGTGTGGGTTCAGATGGAAGAATGTATGCACAAGTCTGTGGTGGGGTGGATGGACGAATTGCCATCGTGACTATTCCTCAATCTCAGCAGAAACAAGCAGAAGCCTTAGGGTTTAAGTCTTATCACGCAATCCAATCTATCAAAAATAAATAAGGCTGAAGTCAATAAAAAACCTCAGTTCATATAGAGCTGAGGTTTTTTTCTAACTCAATTGCAATTGAGTTAAGTTGGACGTATCTAGATGTTGAGGTTTAACGCTTAGAATTGCGGCTTAACCACCACTAAAATCACAATTGCCAGTAACAAAACTGTTGGCATTTCATTGAAGAATCGCCAGAACTTATGTGATTTGTAATGTGCATTACCAATCAATTTCTGACGGTAGTAGCCACAAACCAAGTGATAAATCACCAATAAACCCACCAATGCAACTTTCAGGTAAAACCATAACGCATCGTGGTAATTGCGGGTGGCATCACCCCAATCTACCAAAAAGTGTGCCGTAATGAGGGTGGCAATCATAGATGGCCACATAATCCCTCGGTACAACTTGCGCTCCATGATTTCGAAACGCTGATGGCTCAGCGTATCTTCACTCATGGCATGGTAAACATATAAACGTGGTAGGTAGAACAATGCAGCGAACCAACAAACCACAGCAATAATATGTAATGCTTTTACCCATAAAAAAGCATCAGAAGGTGCATCCATCGATCATCCTATGGAGATTATTCATCCCACTTCTTGAAAATAAGGCAGGCATTTACACCGCCAAAACCGAAACTGTTACTCATCACAGTATTCAATTTTGTGTCACGTTTTTCAAGTACGATATCAAATGGTTTTGCGCCTTCATCTAGTTCAGTAACGTTGATGTTTGGTGAGATAAAGTCGTTTTGCATCATCAAGACAGAGTAAATTGCTTCTTGAACACCAGCGGCGCCCAAGCTGTGACCTGTCATTGACTTCGTTGAGCTAAGTGCAGGAACTTGACCTTCGCCAAATGCACGTTCCATGGCTTTTAATTCTGTTACATCGCCCGCAGGGGTAGAAGTACCATGAGTGTTCACATAGTCAATTTTTTCTACACCGTGTTGTTTTGCTTCGTCTAAAGCCATGAGGATACAACGTGTTGCACCTTCACCGCTTGGTGCAACCATGTCTGCGCCGTCAGAGTTGGCAGCATAAGCCACAACTTCAGCTAAGATATTTGCACCACGCGCTTGAGCGTGTTCAAGTGATTCAAGCACCACGAAACCACCACCACCAGCAATCACGAAACCGTCGCGGTCTGCAGAATACGGACGAGATGCTGTTTCAGGTGTGTCATTGTATTTAGAACATAATGCGCCCATCGCATCAAACAATAAGCTTTGTGACCAGTGATCTTCTTCACCGCCACCTGCAAGCATTAAATCTTGTTTACCCAATTGAATTAGGTTGTAGGCATAACCAATTGCATCTGCAGAAGTTGCGCATGCGCTAGTAATTGAGTGAGCGATCCCTTGTAATTTGAACGCAACGCCCAAGTTAGCTGTAATCGTGTTCGACATGTTACGTGGTACGAAGAAAGGACCAATTTTACGTGCGCCTTTTTCTTCAAGTAACTCGATCATTTCTGCAACAGATGCAGTTGAGTTACCGCCAGAACCACCCGCGATACCGTAACGTGGGTTACCTGCTAAATCTTCTTGCTTTAAGCCAGCATGTTCAATCGCATCGACTGCAGCGTTGTAAGCGTACATCGCACACACGCCCATAAAGCGTTTTAATTTACGGTCAATGTGGTCAAAATTTTGTTCAGCAGCTGCACTTACATGGCTCTTGAAATTCAGTTCAGCATACGTTGGGTTGGAACGTGTTCCAGAAATACCGTTTTGTAAAGAATGAGTCACAGCTTCTAAAGTATTACCAATGCACGAGTTAATGCCCATGCCGGTGATTACAACACGTTTCATCTACAGATCCCTTATATGGTGATAATGTTGAGCCGAACACCGCAATTGCACAGCTGTGCCTGATACGGGATGACTCATGTCTTTCAATTGCGTTCATAATAACAGAAAGAATTTTGAATTCTTATGGCAAATATGATGCCACTTTGCAGCAGTGTTCAAACCACCAAAACACAGCAGAATGGATGCAGGAAGCCAACCAAAAGATACACAATCATATTGAGATAAACTTAGACTACACCTAGTATTTACCTATAAATCATAGAAATTAAAATGAGGAGTAAGAATGTCAGATTCTAATAATAAACAAACAAGCGGATTCTTCTCGAATGCGATTGGAGTGGCTAAAAAGCTCAGCAGTACAGGCATGCATGTTTTGCAGCAGGTTGCACCAAGTACAGCAACCAAGCAGGAGCCACGTTCCAATGCAGGACAAATTATTGAAGGTCAGGCACGTAGTTACAGCCCATTTCAGGCGCACCATTATGACAATCCTCAACACATGCTCAGACAGCATATTCCACAAGTGTCACGTCAGTTACTCGGTCGTCACTACACTCGTGTTAATCAGGTTGCCAGTTTTGTTTCTCCAGATTTTTCCGACAAAATTTCAGATTACTTTTTTGATCAGCTCAACAATTTTAGTTCTAACATTAGTTCAGTCGATGCTGTGCTCGATCAGGCGGGTGTGCGTGATTTAGAAGAACTGACACAAGATGTCGATCGTTCAAAACGTATTGGTCAGGCACTGGCGGAGCAAAACAAATGGATTGCCTCCCTGCAAGGTGCATTGACAGGGGCAACAGGGGTAATTGGTTCAACGATTGATGTACCTGCATCAATCATTATGTCGTTGCGTACAATCTATCAGGTGGGTCGTGCTTACGGTTTTGAACTGAATAAAGAAACTGAACAAGAAATCGTACAGTTTATTTTCAAACAAATTGATTTAGGTGTGATTGCAGAAAAGCAAGCGGTGCTGATGGGACTTAAAACCCTATCCAATATGTTGCAAACGCATGATGTACACCAATTACAAAACCTGTTGGGTTCAAGTAATGACTATGAGTCCCTGAAAAAATACTTTTTAAATGAACAGGGTGAAGCCAAATGGCCGTGGCTAAACAGCGTACCTAAGTTTTCTATGTTGAATAAACTCACGCCTGTTGCAACAGCATCGGTCAGTGCCGTATATAGTTGGAAATTGGTAGAAGATGTACATCACAAAGCGCAACAAGTATTCTCCAACGCTCGCAGCTATTTAATTCAACATAAAGACAGCAATTTATCTGCCATTCATGCCTATGAAAAGTCGTTAGAATTACTTGCACAGGCTGCGCCTAAACTATTGGAACAGTTAAAAGGTGAAGATAAGGCTCAAGAGAATCTAGATGAGTCATTAGATACAAATAAAGATGAGTCATTAGATACAAATAAACAAGCTGCAGAACCTTCTGATGCGACCACACAAGTACTAACGGATCATCAAAGCATCCGTAAAGTCAAAGTACAGAAAAAATCTGACAAAGTGGATGCAACCGAAACACAGGTAGATGAAAATATTCAGCAGGGGTTAGAAGAATTGGCAGATCAAATGCTGGAACCACATGCTGAAGTTGCACCACAAAAAACCGCTGTTCCTGTTGAAGAAGCAGACGAATATGCACTAGAAGATGACTTGGATGCTGTAGAAGATTCAACTCAAGTGGCTGAAATTGTTTCAGAAAAACATGCAGAGCCAGTAAATGCAAGTGAAACAAAGGTTACAAAAAAGCCAAGAACACGTACCACTGCACGAAAACCAAAAGCTGAATAAAAACAAGTGATAAGTAGGAAAATGGTTGCTGTTTTAACTGCCTATGAAATATTGACCATTTTTCTATCTTCGCTTACAATTGCATGCCCTCAAAAAGTAGTATGTTTTTGGGGCTTTTTATTAACGGGAGAATTGCCACATGGCAACAACAAATCAGTTGATCCGTAAGGGTCGTACGACTTTGGTTGAAAAATCAAAAGTTCCTGCGTTGAAGGCTTGTCCACAACGTCGTGGTGTTTGTACACGTGTTTACACAACTACACCTAAAAAACCTAACTCAGCAATGCGTAAAGTTTGCCGTGTTCGCTTAACTTCAGGTTTTGAAGTTTCTAGCTACATCGGTGGTGAAGGTCACAACCTACAAGAGCACAGTGTTGTTCTTATCCGTGGTGGTCGTGTTAAAGACTTACCAGGTGTACGTTACCATACCGTTCGTGGTTCTTTAGACTGTGCTGGCGTGAAAGATCGTAACCAGTCACGTTCTAAATACGGTGCTAAACGTCCTAAGAAATAATCTTTTAAAGATTAGTCTTAGTTCTTAGAACTGCAATCCTTTATCGTCTCGCTTGTCTGATTTCTGCATTTAATTTTGTGAAATTCAAGCGACGTGTAGTAAGGCCAGCGAAATGCACACGACACTTTGTGCTACGGCTGGATCACCCTGAAGTGTCATATTTATAGGTAGTTTAAAATGCCAAGACGTCGCGTAGTCGCTGCTCGTGAAATCCTTCCGGATCCTAAATTCAGCAGCCAAACAATCGCTAAATTCATGAACCACGTAATGCAAGATGGTAAAAAGTCTATTGCTGAAAGTATCGTTTACGGTGCTTTAGACCGCGTTCAAGAAAAATCTAAAGTAGACCCAGTTGAATTTTTTGAAGCTACGCTTGAAAAAGTTCGTCCAATGGTCGAAGTAAAAGCACGCCGTGTTGGTGGTGCTACTTATCAAGTTCCTATGGAAGTACGCCCATCCCGTCGTACTGCTCTAGCGATGCGTTGGTTGGTAGATGCTGCTGCTAAGCGTTCTGAAAAAACTATGGCGTTACGTCTTGCTGGCGAGTTGCTTGATGCATCTGAAGGTAAAGGCGCAGCGATCAAAAAACGTGAAGATGTGCACCGTATGGCTGAAGCCAACAAAGCCTTCTCTCACTACCGTTTCTAAGCGGATAAAACAGGCCCTAATCAGGAGGGTGATGAATCAGTTGTCACTGAGTTGTCATCAAATCGCTTTAAGTTGCTAAGCAGCTTAAAGCGTCCTGTTTTAAACAACAAAATTTAGGAATGCTAGAAATCATGGCACGTCAAACCCCAATTTCTCGTTACCGTAACATTGGTATCTCTGCGCACATCGATGCGGGTAAAACAACAACTTCAGAACGTATTTTGTTCTATACAGGTGAAAGTCACAAACTTGGTGAAACTCACGAAGGTTCAGCAACAACTGACTGGATGGAACAAGAGCAAGAACGTGGTATTACTATTACCTCAGCAGCTGTAACATGCTTCTGGAAAGGTATGGCTAACCAATTTGACCAACACCGTATTAACGTAATTGACACCCCAGGACACGTTGACTTCACAATCGAAGTTGAGCGTTCTATGCGTGTTCTTGACGGTGCATGTATGGTTTACTGTGCTGTAGGTGGTGTACAACCTCAGTCTGAAACTGTATGGCGTCAAGCAAACAAATATAAAGTACCTCGTTTAGCGTTCGTTAACAAAATGGACCGTACTGGTGCAAACTTCTTCCGCGTAGTTGAACAAATGAAGACACGTTTGGGTGCTAACCCAGTGCCTATCGTTGTTCCAGTGGGCGCAGAAGACACATTTACAGGTGTTATTGACTTAATCGAAATGAAGTCAATCATCTGGGATGAAGCTTCTCAAGGTATGAAGTTTGAATACGGCGAGATTCCAGCTGATCTTCAAGCAACTGCTGAAGAATGGCGTACTAACATGGTTGAAGCTGCTGCTGAAGCATCAGAAGAACTCATGGACAAGTACCTAGAAAATGGTGAACTTTCTAAAGAAGAAATCATTGCTGGTTTACGTCAACGTACATTAGCGGGTGAAATTCAACCTGCAATGTGTGGTTCAGCATTCAAAAACAAAGGTGTTCAACGTATGTTGGACGCAGTAATTGAATTCTTACCCGCACCAACTGACGTTGAAGCAATTAAAGGTATCTTAGACGACAAAGACGAAACTGAAGATTCTCGTGAAGCGTCTGATGAAGCTCCGTTTGCTGCGTTAGCGTTCAAAATCATGAACGACAAATTCGTTGGTAACTTAACGTTCGTACGTGTTTACTCAGGTGTTCTTAAAGCGGGTAGCCCGGTTTATAACCCTGTGAAAATGAAGCGTGAGCGTATTGGTCGTATCGTACAGATGCACGCAAATGACCGTCACGACATCGAAGAAATTCGTGCGGGTGATATCGCAGCGTGTGTAGGTCTTAAAGATACAACGACTGGTGATACATTGTGTGACGAAAACGCAGTGATTACACTAGAGCGTATGGAATTCCCAGAGCCAGTAATTGCATTGGCTGTTGAACCTAAGACTAAAGCTGACCAAGAAAAAATGTCAGTAGCTTTAGGTCGCTTGGCGAAAGAAGACCCTTCATTCCGCGTACGTACAGACGAAGAATCTGGCCAAACGATTATTGCGGGTATGGGTGAGCTTCACCTTGACATCATCGTTGACCGTATGAAGCGTGAATTCAACGTTGAAGCGAACATTGGTAAACCAATGGTTGCTTACCGTGAAACGATCAAAAAGTCTATCGAACAAGAAGGTAAGTTCGTTCGTCAAACTGGTGGTAAAGGTAAATTCGGTCACGTATTCGTACGTTTAGAGCCGCTTGATCCTGAAGCTGGTAAAGATTACGAATTCGCTGAAGAAGTTGTAGGTGGTGTAGTACCTAAAGAATTCTTCGGTGCGGTTGACAAAGGTATTCAAGAACGTATGAAGAATGGTGTCTTGGCTGGTTACCCAGTTGTAGGCATTAAAGCTACATTGTTCGACGGTTCTTACCACGATGTCGACTCTGACGAATTATCGTTCAAAATGGCAGGTTCTTACGCATTCCGTGATGGTTTCATGAAAGCAGATCCTATCCTTCTTGAACCAATCATGAAAGTTGAAGTAGAAACTCCAGAAGACTACATGGGCGATATCATGGGTGACTTAAACCGTCGTCGTGGTATGGTTCAAGGTATGGACGACTTACCTGGCGGTACTAAAGCAATTCGTGCTGAAGTTCCACTTGCAGAGATGTTTGGTTACGCAACTCATATGCGTTCTATGTCTCAAGGTCGTGCGACTTACTCTATGGAATTTGCTAAATATGCTGAAACTCCACGTAACGTGGCTGATGGCATCATTGCTAAATTCCAGTCTGGTGGTAAAAAAGGTGACGACGAGTAATCTTTCGATTACTATAAGCGCAAACTAATTCATAGTTAAAAACCTAATGCTCATGGAGTGATCCTCCATGAGTCGTTTAAAAAAGGAAGATCTCATGGCTAAGGCTAAGTTCGAACGTAATAAGCCACACGTTAACGTGGGCACAATCGGTCACGTTGACCATGGTAAAACAACTTTAACAGCTGCAAT